>DZCR01000083.1 GCA_022736495.1 Desulfobacca acetoxidans | reverse complement strand
TCTTTGGAACACGGGATTAAATCCCCCCGGGCCCCTTTTTTTCCATGGGGGGGGGGGGGCAAAACCAGCCATCCCGATGGGCAGACAATTACGAAACATGCCGGTAGATACTCTTAAACGGCGAGGTTGGCGAGGAGCGGAATTTAGTTTATTTTTCCAGACGAAGGCCGGGATAAAGGACTTGGGTGCAATCCGGGCAAATGCTATGGGTGAATTGCACCCCGGTGCGGTCCTGGAAGTAGTTTTCCACTTGGTTCCACATACCCTGTTCATCCCGGATCTTCTTACAGCACGAGCAGATTGGTAACAAGTTCTGTAAGGTATGGATGCCGGTCCGAGCCTCTTGGAGTTCGGCGCTGATTTGTTGCAAACTGGCGTTTTTTCTATCCAGAACCCGCTGCAGATTGATAAGTTGGTTATTTACGCAGTTGAGTTCCTGATGTAAGGCCGACTCCCGCTCATCTGGACCCGGGTCCAGTCCGACGTGCTCCCGGACAGGCTGATCGACGCCCTTCAGAAGGCTGTCATCCATGAAATACCTGGAAAAACCCAAAAGCGCATCTCGGGTCCGGGTGCCGAAGATCATGAGCAGGTTATCCCGCATGGCGCCCCCGATAAACAGGGTGGCGGCCTGGCGGGTCAGGGAAATTTTTAACTCCCAGCCGAAGGCTGAGCCCCGATTTTTCAACTCTGTCAGGAAGGCGAAGGTCTTGTCCAGGCTACCCCGGTGCAACAGGTGCAGAAACGAGACCCCCGGAGAAATGCCGTGCAAGAGGCCCAAATCGTCGCGCCATATCTTGAGGAGAACTCCCCGCGCAGTGCACTCCAGCACAATTCCCGGTCCGGGTAAAGCCATGCAGCGCCTCTTCATGCTTTGATCAGCCAAATGGGCAAATAACTTTTCTTTTACCACGATCAATATTAACCCCGATGACAATAAAAAAGCAATTTATTTTGGAAATAAATGTAGTATATATCTTTACAAAAGGATGACTTGCGGGGGTTATAGCGAGGGAAATTATGCTGGCCGGGTCTCTCGAGTGCGGCGCGCCTGCCTGGTCAGCCAGCCTTTAAGACAGTGAGGAATTATTCGACCCTTCTGATGAGGTGTCCAGGAACTCCCGCACTTTTTTTACCAGGTCCAATGGCCTGAAAGGTTTCGGAATAATTGTTTTTGACGGTTCCGGGATGCCGAAAGGAGCCAGATCGCTGTCCGTGTAGCCGGACATGTAAAAGACCTGCATTTCGGGATGCAAAGGAGTCAGACGCTCGGCCAATTCCCGGCCACTCATGCGGGGCATCACCACATCGGCCAACATCAGGTGAATGGGCCCCGGATGCTGCGCGCAAATCAACAAGGCCTCGCCGCCGTCCCGGGCCTCCAAAACTTCATAGCCATAGAGACGAAAAAAGCGGCCCAGCAGGGTCCGCAGCGTCATTTCATCCTCCACTATGAGGATGGTTTCCGAGCCTTCCAACTTGGCCCGCAGGGGCATTTTTTCGCTGGTAAGCTCCAGCGCGCTTTCGCAGCGGGGCAGATAGATCTTGAACACAGTGCCTTGCCCGGGCTGGCTTTCTACTTCTAAATAACCGCCATTTTGCCTGACGATGCCATACACCACGGGGAGCCCCAATCCGGTTCCGCGACCAGGCGCTTTCGTCGTGAAGAAAGGTTCGAAGATATGAGTCAGGGTCTCCGTATCCATCCCAACCCCGGTATCTGCTATCGTCAGTTTCACATAATGTCCCGGCGGAACCTGGGCAACCTGGTCTTGGTGGCCGTTGGCGTAATCGAAGTTGGCGGTGGCCAGCGTCAGCCGGCCTCCTGTGGCCATGGCGTCCCGGGCGTTGACCGTCAGGTTGATGATGATTTGCCCGAGCTGCCCCGGGTCGGCTGTCGCCATCCAGAGGTCGGGTTCGGCAATTATTTCAAGTTCGATATGTTCCCCCATAAGACGGCGCAGCATCTTTTCCAGGTCAGCGACTACCCGGTTGAGGTCGAGCACCTGGGGTTGTATCATCTGGCGGCGGCTGAAGGCCAGAAGCTGTTGAGTCAGGGAAGCCGCCCGGTCAGTGGCCGTGAGGATATCCTCGATATAATGCATAAGGGGGTCGTCTTGAAAGAGGCTGCTCCTCAGGAGCTCGCCATAGCCCATGATAGCCATCAGGAGGTTATTAAAATCATGAGCTACGCCCCCAGCCAGACGTCCCACCGCTTCAAGCTTTTGGGCCTGTCTGAGTTGGACCTCCAGGGCTTTGCACTCCGAGATATCGATCCAGCCCCCGGCGATTTGCACCGGGTTGCCGTTCCGGTCCCGGACCATCTTGAAGGAATCATGCATCCAGTGGTAGGCGCCATCCTGGGCCTGGATTCGGTATTCCTGGCTCTGGTGGTCATCCGGCCAGGGGAGGGCCAACTGTTCAAGTATCCGGGGCTGGTCTTCGGGGTGAATATGATTGATCCAGAAACGGGGGGCTTCCAGGAATTGCTGGGGCTCCCAACCCATCAGCGTCTGGATGTTTTGACTGATGTAGGTGACGGCAAAATCCCCCCGGGGCTCGCGGGTATATATAACCGTTGGGCTGGATTCCAGCCAATGTTCCAGCCGTGTTTGGGTTTGGATATGCTCGGTGATGTCGATGGCATTGACGCCGATCATGGCCATTTGCCCCTGGGCATCGGCGATGGGAAATCTGTAGGAGACCCAGTGGTGGGTTTCGCCGTCATGACGCAAGGTGCCCACGGATACCAACGGTTCCCTGCTCGTGAGGACAATCTGGTCATGCTCGTTAAATTTCGCCACAACATCGGGAGGCCATAGCTCCTCCGCGGTTTTCCCCAGCCACTCAGCCTTGCTCTTGCGAAAAATTTTTTCCCAGGCCTGATTGGCAAAGAGGTAGCGCCCCTCAAGGTCCTTGATGACGGCGACGCTGGGCATCTGCTCCATGAATGCCGACAACACCCTCTCTTGAAGGCTTGGATCCTGGTTGAGAGGTCTCTTCTCTGTTGCCATAAACCCCTCTTGGTGCTCAGATCTCCTGCGTTTGCTGAGACCGGGGTGCAGAGTCCCGGTATCCAAAAAGCAACTCGTATTTCCGAAAACTGATTACAGGCAAGTATAATGATTACCCAAATTAACCTTTACCATAGTTTGTCAATTAATATAAAAATATTTTTGGGATATAGATTATTTTAATTACTTGAGAGGGAGGTAATTGCAGAGGCCGAAGGCAAGATAAGCCTGCTGATATCATCACTCATGTCACAATATCTTTACAAGAATGATACAACCTTTTTGGGAGATGTAATTTGTCATTGCCTGCCACCGGATTTTTCAGCTCGGCTCCCCGTTGTCTTCATAGCTGTTTCACTGGGTTAAAGATTTTTAAGGATTGGATACCTTGTACGGATAAAACTATCAGTGCATCACAAATAGCCGGCCGCATGTTGGAGAGTTCAGGTCCAGAACTGGCGCAGCCGGGAAAAAATACCTGATTTTTTGGTTGTCACGGTGCATAATAACGTGGGAGGCGGTGGGAAGCCCAAAGTTGAGACGAGAGGGTGTGGCCTCGATTGGGAGGTAGACCTGGGAGTATGATTGCACCGCGGCCCCTGACCACTCCAAAGAAGCTATCAGGATGGAACAAACTATGCGCAAAGGCGACGGTTGTCAATTGAGCAAGCCAGCAGGTGAATTTGGCGCCCCGGGGTGGAAGGGCATCATCTTGGCCGGAGGCGCGGGAACCCGACTTTATCCCGTTACCAAAGTGGTGAGTAAACAACTCCTGCCCATCTATGACAAGCCCATGATTTATTACCCGCTGTCCGTCCTCATGCAGGCGGGCATCCGGGACATTCTCATCATCTCCACCCCGGAGGACTTGCCCAGATACCGGATTCTCCTGGGAGACGGGGCGCAATTGGGCTTGCGCTTCAGTTATGCGGAACAACCCCGCCCCGAAGGCTTGGCCCAGGCCTTCATTATCGGCCGGGAATTCATCGGCGGCGACCGCGTCTGCCTCATTTTAGGAGACAATATCTTTTACGGCCACGGCTTTGACGACATCCTGCACCAAGCCGTGCAGTTGGCCGCAGGGGGTTTGGTGTTCGGCTACTGGGTCAAAGATCCGGAAAGGTATGGCGTGGTTGAATTCGACGCCTCCTGCAAGGTTCTGGATATCGTGGAAAAGCCCCCCCGCCCCCGATCGAACGTTGCCGTGGCCGGCCTCTATTTCTATGACAATCAGGTGGTGGAAATCGCCGCGCACTTGCAGCCATCCAGCCGGGGAGAATTGGAAATTACCGACGTCAATAAAGTCTATCTGAACCGGGGCGAACTCCGCGTGGAGGTTTTGGGTAGGGGTTTCGCCTGGCTGGATACGGGCACCCACGAATCTCTTCTGGAGGCCTCCACGTTCATCGAGACCATTGAAAAACGCCAGGGCCTCAAGATCGCCTGCATTGAGGAAATTGCGTTCCGCCTGGGTTTTATCGATGCCGCGCAATTGCACCGGTTGGCCGAACCTCTGGCGAAGAATGGCTATGGGCAATACTTGTTAAAGGTCTTATCGGAATGAGGCGATTTATGGGGCGCGCGGGGCGTCATGCTCACGATCTCTATCCGGGAAAGCTAAGGGGGAATGGATGAACGCCATCTGGCTCGTGGTCATCTGCATCAGCGTCCTGTTTTCCGCCGTGAGCGGCAAGATTGACGAGTTTACCAAAGCCATGTTTGAGGCCGGCAAGGCCGCGGTGGAAGTTTGCATCTACCTGGTGGGTATCCTGTCCTTGTGGTTGGGACTCACCAAAATCCTGGAAGATTCCGGCCTGATCTATAAGCTCTCCAATTTCTTTGGGGGTGCCATTTCTCTGCTATTCAGGAACATTCCCCGAGGCCATCCCGCCATCACTTCCATAACTCTTAACCTCCTGGCAAATCTGTTTGGGCTGGGCAATGCGGCCACGCCCCTGGGGATCAAGGCCATGGAAGAGCTTCAGACCCTGAATGATAAGCCCGAGACCATAACCTTCGAAATGATGCTTTTTATCGTCATCAATACCTCGAGCATCCAGATAGTGCCTTTTACAGTAATCGGCTTGCTGGCCAGTTACGGCTCTCACAATCCGAATATTATTGTGGTGCCAACCATTATTTCTACGGTAATATCTTCGGCAATTGCGGTGGGCATACTTTTTTTGTTCAAGAAGTTAAGCAGGAGAGCCGCATAAAATGCAGGTAATCAATCTTATCTGTCAGTATCTCATACCGACGTTTGTACTCTTTACGGTAGTCTACGGATTTATCAAAAAAGTGCGCGTCTATGATTCATTTGTTTCGGGAGCTAAAGAGGGGATCGACATAATAACAGGGATTTTCCCTTATGTTTTGGCAATATTTATTGTGGTGAAGACCTTCGAAGCCTCAGGCGCCCACGATTTTCTCAAAAGAATTTTTTCGGTATTTTCCGGTCCGCTCCAGATCCCGCCGGAGGTCTTTTCCATTGCCATCGTGAAACCGTTTTCCAACGCGGCTTCCCTGGGCATTTTTACGGAGATTCTCAAATCTTCCGGACCCGACTCCCTGGGCAGCGTAGCTGCGGCGGTTATTATGGGCAGCGCCGAAACCACGTTTTACGTTCTAGCGGTTTATCTGGGGGCCGTAGGCATCAAGAAAACAAAATATCTGGTCCCGGTGTGTCTTACTGCTGATTTCGTCGGCATAGTCGTCGCCATCGCCCTGGTAAAGTTAATGTTCTGATCTGGGGCGGATTTTGCCTATTTTCAGGCCACCCGGCGTTGACCGTTGAATTTATAAACCGATTATAGTATCTTTCAGCAATCCTCGGGGGAGGTTTCATTCTGTAGCGGCCGACTTGAAAATGCATCTCTGAACTAGGCGGACGTGCAGTCCGATCCATGAGGTGCGCAGTTCTGGTGCCGCGGCAACTCCATGGCCTCCGGACAAAAGTAAAACCCGGAAGCGTTAACAACAACAATATGAAATAAATAGGAAAATAGCCCATGACTCGCATGCTTCGTGTTCTGGCCGGAATTACCCTCCTGGCCCTGTGTTTCTGCTGGCCCGCGGCAGCCGCCGACGATCAGGTCAGCGTTCCGATTTTGCTCTACCACAGGTTCGGCCCGACGGTGGCCGACGGCATGACCACGACCACCAAGGTGTTTGCTGCGCAGCTCCAGTGGCTTAAGGACCACCAATACACGGTCATCCCGCTGAAGACGCTGGTAAACTACGTGCGCGGCGAAGGTCCGGCCCCGCCCCCCAAATCGGTGGTGATCGTGACGGATGACGGCCACAAGTCGGTCTATAGCGACATGCTGCCCCTGGTGCGCAAATATAATATACCCGTGACCCTGTTCATCTATCCGTCGTGCATTTCCAACGCTTCCTATGCCATGACCTGGGACCAGTTAAAAAAACTGCAGGAAACCGGCCTGTTCGACCTGCAGGGGCACACCTTCTGGCATCCCAATTTCAAGAAGGATAAGAAGAAAATGACCCCAGCCGAATTCCAGAAGGATTTGGACAAGCAGCTCGTCACGTCCAAGGCCGTGCTGGAAAAAAGGTTCGGCACCAAGGTGGACATGCTGGCCTGGCCCTTCGGCATCTATGACAAAGAATTGGAAGACGCCGCCGCCAAGGCGGGTTATGTGGTGGCCTTCAGCATCGATCGCCGCAATGTCACTAAATCTGAAGACCTTATGGCATTGCCCCGCTACCTGATGGTCAACGCCGACAACCCTCAAAGGTTTGAAGCCATCGTCACCGGCCACGCCCAGGAAAAGGGGCATAAGACGTATTGAGAAGATTACCCGGTAGCCAGGCGCGACCGGTTTAGTTGGGATAAGGTTGGAAGGGGGAGGCATGAAGAAGCGACTCTGCGTGTATGTACTCGTCCTGGCGGGATCCCTGGCGGTTACCATGCAGGCCCTGGCCGCCGGCGGGCCGGCCACTGACAGCCAAACCGGGCAGCCTGCGGCTGTCGCAGCCCCTGGCCAAGCGGGGAAGGGCGCAGAGGGCGATCCCCAAAAACCGGTCGCGGCCCCGGCCAAAGCCTATAACGGCAAAGTTATCGACGCCAAAACCAAGGAACCCATCGCAGGGGCTCTGGTCACCCTGGGTGATACCGTGGTGCGCACCGATAAAGACGGGGTTTTCCATATGGACGGCACCGGGGAGAAACTCAGACTGCGGGCCCCGGGTTATGCCAGACAGGACGTCGCCCTCTCGGACCTCACAAAACCCAACGCCGAGATTGCCCTGACCCCTTTCCAGGTCAAGGCCCTCTACCTTACCGTTTATGGAACTGCCAGTAAAAAAATACGGGAGGCCGCGCTGGAGGCCATTCGCCTGAACAACCTGAACGCCTTGGTGATCGACGTGAAAGGGGACAGCGGCTTTATCCCCTTCAAGGTGGACATTCCCCTGGCGGAAGAAGTTGGAGCCCAAAAGACTATTCTCATCAAGGACATGCCGGCCCTCGTGGCGAGCCTGAAGGAACAGGGGCTCTACCTCATCGCCCGCATCGTGGTTTTTAAGGATGACCCGTTGGCTGCGGCCAGGCCCCAATGGGCCGTCAAACGGGGTGGCGCGGTATTTCGGGATCGGGAAAAACTGCGTTGGGTCGACCCCTTTAACAAAGAGGTCTGGAATTACAACATCGCCATCGCCAAGGCCGCAGCGGCGCTGGGTTTTGACGAGGTTCAATTCGATTACGTCCGGTGTCCCGACAAAAAGGGGGTCGTGTTTTCCCAGCCCTCGAACCAGGACAGCCGTACCGAGGCCGTTACCGGTTTTTTGAAGGCGGCGCACCAGGCCCTGGCGCCGACCAACGTCATGCTGTCTGCCGACATCTTTGGTTACGTCTTGTGGAATCTCGACGATACCGGTATCGGCCAGAAGATCGATGCGGCCCTCAGTGCCGTGGACATTGTCTCGCCCATGCTGTACCCTTCCGGTTTCCAGTTCGGGATCCCCGACTACCCCAACCCGGTGCAGCACCCTTATGAAATTGTCTACCTGTCGTTAAAGCGCGCCCAGGAGCGCACCGGCGCCTCTCCCCTGCGCTTCCGGCCATGGATTCAAGCGTTTCGCGATTACGCCTTCCGCGGCGGCGACTTTGCCGAAGCCCGGATGCTGACCCAGATCAAGGCCGCGGACAAGTTTGGCGCCAGCGGCTGGATGTTCTGGAACCCGCGCAACGTTTACCCCAAGGGCAGGTTCACCAACGACCAAGGCGGAGAGGAAAGCGCCAGGCGGGCTCAATGATCTTGAGAGGCGTACTGTCTGAAGATGGTCAAATCTCTTAGTTTTTTTCGGCCTTTTTCAGGAGGGCGCGCCGCGCGACCTGCGCTTCGAAATCTTGCGTCAGGCTTTGCAGGGTCTGGCTTTCCTGGACAGGGCCTGAATCGCCCCAGCCTTTGACCAGGGCCTCTCGTTTCTTGCGGCGGAATTCCTCCGTATTGGCAGCCATGTCCTTCCACAGCAATAACTTCTGGAGGACGTGGCGTTCAGGACCTGAAAAATCCTTCTCCAGGTCGAAGACTTCACCTTTTTTAGTCGTATAACGCATGTGAGAATTTCTTGGCTTTAACGGATTGAGAGTCGTAAGATAGCGTATAATCAAATCTCAATAAAAACAATCGAGAGATGCGCCATATGCCCTGCCGTAGCTCGTTTGCTGCGTTTATCACCCTTGTTGTCGCCATCGTCCTTTTAGGTTTAGCCGGCTGCGCCCATGTGCCGCCGCCGCTGCCGCCGGTCATCGTGGAGCCGCCGCCGCCCGCGCTACCCCCGGGGCCGCCCCCTGCAACTGCCGAGATTGACTCCCCGAAATTCGCCCGCGTCAGCCAGGTGGCCAAGCGGGAGATCGCGGCCGGCCACGTCCCCGGAGCCGTCATTTTGGTAGGCCACCAGGGCCGGATCGTCTACCGCAAGGCCTTCGGTCTGCGCGCCGTGGAGCCCTGTCCCGAGCCCATGACGGTGGACACCATCTTTGATCTCGCCTCCCTGACCAAGGTGGTGGCCACCACCACCGCCATCATGGAGCTGGTCGATAAGGGCGCCATCAAACTCGATGCACCGGTGGCCACCTATTGGCCGGCCTTTGCGGCGAACGGCAAGGGGAGCATCACCATCCGGCAGCTTTTGACGCACACCTCCGGCTTGCGTCCCGGCTTGATGGCCCGATTCCGCTGGTCGGATTATAACGGCGCCATGGCGGCTGTCATTGACGATCGCCCCGTCAACCCGCCGGGCGCGAAATTCAGTTACAGTGATGTCAACTTCATTACCCTGTGTGAGATCGTGCACCGGGTCTCCGGCCAGCCCCTGGACGTTTACTGCGCCAAACAGGTCTTTGGGCCCCTGGGCATGAAAGATACTTGCTTCAACCCGCCCGCAACGCTGAAATCCCGCATCGCGCCTACGGATCATCAAGGGCACGGCCTCCGCTGGGGCCAGGTTTCGGACCCGACCTCGCATCGGATGGGCGGGGTGGCCGGTCATGCCGGGGTGTTCTCCACCGCCAACGATCTGGCCATCCTATGCCAGACGATTATTGACGGCGGTATGTGCCAGGGCCGCCGGATTCTCAGTGCAAAGACCGTGGCGGCCATGGAGAAACCTCAGCGCATACCGAACAGTTCCACCCTGCGAGGCCTCGGCTGGGATATCTGCTCGCCTTACAGCAAGATCTTCGACACCTCGTTTCCAGCCGGGTCCTTCGGGCACACCGGGTATACGGGAACCTCCATCTGGATCGACCCGCGTTCGGAAACCTTCCTGATTATCCTCACCAGCCGCCTGCATCCCCGCGGCAAGGGCAACGTCAAGCCGCTGCGGGTTCAGATTGCCGCGGCGGTGGCTGCCGCATTGGCCATGGGGCCGCCAGCTCGATGCGCCGATCTGCGCCCTGAGCCCTATGACGAAGAGGAGGTGGGGTACGGTGCCAGCGACCGGCCTGACCGGGTCAAGCCGGGAATAGAGGTGCTGGCCGCAAATGGTTTCGCGCCCCTGGTGGGCAAAAATATCGGGGTGATCACCAACCATACGGGCATCGACGCCGCGAGGCGCTCCACCCTCAACCTGCTGCTTAAGGCTAAGGGGGTGAAGGTGCGGGCAATTTTCAGCCCGGAGCACGGCTTATCCGGCCAACTGGACGAAAAAGTGGCCTCCGGCAGGGACGCGGCCAGCGGATTGCCGATCTACAGCCTGTATGGCAAGGTCACCCGCCCCACACCCCCAATGCTGCGGGGACTGGACGCCCTGGTTTACGACATCCAGGACGTCGGCTGCCGTTATTATACCTATATCACCACCATGGCCTATGCCATGGAGGCTGCGGCCGCAGCCCACTTGGACTTTTATGTGCTGGACCGGCCCGACCCCATCACCGGGTCCGCAGTGCAAGGCCCGGTGCTGGACCCCGATTTGAAATCTTACATCGGTTATTATCCGATGCCGATACGCTATGGTATGACGGCCGGGGAGTTGGCCAAACTTTTCAACTGTGAGCGGGGGCTCGGTGTTAAATTGCAGGTTGTGCCCATGGCCGGGTACCGCCGGGACCTCTGGTTCAACGAAACCGGCCTGCCCTGGGTCAACCCGTCGCCGAACCTCAGGTCGCTGACCCAGGCGATTCTCTACCCAGCCGTAGGCATGATTGAGTCCGCCAATGTCAGCGTCGGCCGGGGAACGCTCACGCCCTTCGAAGTGATGGGGGCTCCCTGGATTTCTGGTTTACGGTTGGCCGACTATCTGAACAAACGCAAAATCGCAGGGATCGTCTTCGAGCCTGTGGTCTTTACCCCCACCGCCAGCCCTTATCATCAGAAAAGATGCGAGGGAGTCCGTTTGCGGGTGGCGGATCGGGCCGCCCTGGATAGCCCGGCCCTGGGAGTTGAACTGGCGGCCGCGCTTTGCCGTTTGTATCCGGGTAAGTTTCATTTTGGCGGGACGCTGGGCATGGTGGGATCCCGTGCGGTCTTACAGGGCATCAAGGGCGGCGTTGACCCCCGGGATATTGGCCGGCAGTGGCAGGCCCGGCTGCACAACTTCGAGCGCGTGCGCGCTAAATACCTGCTTTACTGAGATTACCGCTGCGCCAGCGTAGGCTTATGAACTAAGGTCCTTTATAAACTACAGAGCTTAGCCCCGAAGTTACCAGCCCGCGGCCCTGTTTAGTAAGGTCGTAGACTTGCTTATCGAATGGGCCTGGGTTAAATTTATGTTAAAGGAAAGGCTTTCTGCTCCGAAGCTCAGAGGAAGCATGGACTGCTGCCGCACACATCCGGATCATCATGATGGCCATTGCCACGCCGGCCCGGAGACGCCCGAACTTGCAGCGGCTCCCCGCAGGTCGGCTTTGTTCGCCCGGTTTTCGAAATTCTTTGTCTGGTGGCTGATTTTTTCGGGTATTTACGCCGGTTCGTCGGTCTGTCCTTTCTGCGGCCGGATGGGCTGTCCGGTGGGGGGCGCCAGCGCCGGTCTGGTGGGCGGCTTTTTTGCAGTCCTGCTCCTGGCCGGGAAACGACTCTGGGCTTATTGCAAAAACCTGCTTTCCTGGACTCGTTCTGCTTTGGGGACTCCCAAGACCGGGCACCGGGGGGAGAGCCGGCCTTTGGACGGGAAATTATTATAGAGAGGTTCACTCGGAGTGGTGGGCCTGGCCTGCGCCGGAGGCGCTTAGGGCAGGCGATGATGTGACCTCCGAGGGTTCCTTAAGAGGTTTAGCTAAACGATGAAAAGCACCCTGTTGCTCAACCCACCATCTTTTCAGGATTTTGATGGCGGGGCCGGTTCGCGCTATCAGGCCACCCGCGAGGTTACCTCTTTCTGGTATCCCACTTGGCTGTGCTATCCCGCCGGCCTCATCCCCAATAGCCGGGTGGTGGACGCGCCTCCGGAAAATTTGACGGTATCCCAGGTGGCTGATATGGCTAACGATTTCGAATTGGCCGTCTTGTTCACCACCAAACCGTCGTTTACGCACGATTTGGCCACGGTCAGCCGCCTTAAGGAAAAAAACCCCAAGCTCCTGGTGGGCATGGTGGGACCCCAGGTGAGCATTCTGGCCCAGGAATCCCTGGCAGCCGGTCCCCAGGTGGATTTCGTGGCTCGCCGGGAGTTCGATTATGCCATCACCGAAGTGGCCCAGACGCGGCCCTGGGACGAAATTCCGGGTATCAGCTATCGCGCTAACGGCTCCATCCGTCACAATCCGGACCGGCCTTACGTCGAGGATCTGGATGCCCTGCCCATGGTCACGGAGATTTATCACCGGGATCTGACCATGGAGCATTACCAAATTCCTTACCTGCGTTACCCGTATGTGTCGTTCTATACCGGCCGGGGGTGCCCGTCGCATTGCGTCTATTGTCTCTGGCCCCAGACCTTCACCGGGCGGCGCTACCGGGTGCGGAGTGTGGCCAACGTGGTGGCGGAGACCCGCCGGTCTCTGGAACTCTTTCCCCAGGCCGCGGAAATCTTCTTTGACGATGACACCTTCACCGCCGACGGGGAACGGGCCCGGCAAATCAGCCGGGAATTGCGCCCCTTAAAATGCGTGTGGTCCGCCACGGCCCGGGTGACCACTTCCTATGAGACCCTCAAGGCCATGAAGGAGGGAGGGTTGCGCCTCCTGGTGGTGGGTTTTGAAACCGGTGATCCCCAGATTTTAAAGAATATCCGCAAAGGGGCCACTCTGGAACTGGGCCGCCGCTTAAACAAGTGGTGCCGGGAACTGGGCATCCAGGTCCATGGCACCTTCATGGTGGGGCTCCCTGGCGAGACCCCGGAGTCCATCGAAGCCTCCATCCAATTTGCCTGCGAACTGGACCCGGACACCATCCAGGTTTCCCTGGCCACTCCTTATCCGGGCACGGAATTCTACGATTTTTGCCGGGATCAGGGTTATTTGCAGGATGACGCCCTGGTCAACAGCACTACCGGGTATCAGCAGTGTGTGGTGGACTATCCCGGCCTGGCCGCAGCCGATATCTTTCAGGCGGTGCCCCAATTCTACCGCCGGTTCTATTTCCGGCCCCGCTACATGGCCCGGGCTGCCCTGGTCATGATGCGTGACCCGGAAGAACGCCGCCGCTTGCTGAAGGAAGGCCGCCAGTTCTTGAGTTTCATGTTCAAGCGGCGCCAATGCCAGGACCACACCGCAACCTAAAGCAAGAGCTTCCCGTGATCTCAGAGGAACACCTTCGCAAGGAGCAGGGGAAGGGAGGTAAGGGTTTTACGGGGTCCGTTTTAGAATTCGAGAAGTCCGTCATCTTCACCGCCGACGACTTTGGGCTCTCCGATGCATTAAACGGTGCGGTGGCTTTGGCTCACCGCCAGGGGCTGCTCAGGAGCGCCGCGCTCATGGCTGCGGCTCCCCGGACCCCGGCCGCCCTGAGTCTGGCCCAGCAATTGCCCGATCTCTGCCTGGGGGTGCATTTCACCCTCATCCAGGGGCGGGCGGTTCTGTCTCCGGAGCATCTGCCCCACCTGGTCAATTCCCAAGGTTTTTTCTCCAACGACCCTGTGGCCACCGGCTGGCGCTACTTTTGCCAACCCCGCCTGCTGCCGGAAATCCGCCGGGAATTGGCGGCCCAGATCGAAGTTGTCCAGCGGGCCGGTTTGACCGTCTGGCACCTCAACAGCCACCTCAATCTCCATCTGCACCCCAGCATCTTGCCTCTGGTGGTTGACTTAGCCCGGGAGTACGGCATCCCCGCAGTGCGCCTGGCCCGGGAAGACTGGCGCACCACTTTGGCCCTGGCCCCGGATCACCCCGTCCCCAAAATCGCCCAGGGTCTGATCTTCGCCCTTCTCTGTCGCCGGGCCGAAAAAATCGCCCGGGCTGCGGGTCTCATTTTTAATGACCATCTCTTCGGCCTTCTCAATGATGGACGCATGACCGAAGCTTATCTTACGGGCCTGGCGCCTCGCCTGCAGCCGGGCGTGACCGAGGTCTATTGCCATCCGGGCCTCTTTGCCGACCCGGAACTGCTACGCTGGGCCCCGGCCTACCGGCGGCAGGAAGAACTGGCGGCGCTTATGAGCCCCCGCCTCAAAGAAAGCCTGGGCGCGGCTGTGGTTAAGGTCACCGATTTTCGGGAACTCTTCGGGGAATATGCCGCATCGAGCTGAGCAAAAGCAATCAGGAGATTTTTGGGCAACCGCAGCCCTATTCTACGCCTGCACAGGCGAGACGTCTGTGCCACCATTTGCAGCCGGTTCGGAAATATCACGGTTCCCTTGACGACGTTTTGGGTGATTCTTATTTTTTACAAAAGATAACGTTCGTAAGGAGAGAGCGATGGCCAAAGATCCAAGCAAATGCGACGTGGACCCTGTATGTATGATGGACCTGAAGGAAATGCAGGGGAAGTTCGCGTATGAGTTTGAAGACGAGACCTACTATTTCTGTTCCGAACTCTGCAAGGACCGATTTGCCAAAGAGCCGCATA
>DZCR01000082.1 GCA_022736495.1 Desulfobacca acetoxidans | reverse complement strand
TTGACCATTTTGTGAAACCGCTTAGGAGAGCAGGCTACCCTGGATCAGGGTGGTGGGGTCTATCCGGCCAGGTGCCGAGGCAACTTGCGCAACTTTCGCAGGGGGGCGTCTTCAAAATTGACGGGAGGTTTTCTTCCTACGGCTCCTTGTTTTCCCAAGGTACTGATACCCCTTCCCACGATACTGAAAAAACCGTAGGACAGGAAAGGCAATAACCATGCTGGTTTCGACGATACCCACGGTTCCCACGATACTTTGCAATACTCTTTGATGCAGGGCACACGAGTGGACAGCCTGACCATTTTTGCGCTTAATGCGCTTTTTACGCAATGTGGTGGGTCCAAAATTTTCACGGGAGGTGAGTATGGGAGTTACAGTCCGGCAAAAGGTGAAGGGCAAGGGAAAGCCCTGGTGGGTTTTTATTGCCCACAATGGCAAAAGGAAATCAATCAGGGTGGGCGCCCGGGATGCGGCCGATAACCTGAAAGCCCGGATTGAGGAAAAATTGAGGGCTGGCGAGCTTCGAATTGCCGATGAAAAGACCGTCCCCACCTTTGGCGAGTATGCCCGGAAATTCCTGGACACCCAAAACCACCTGAAGCATTCCACGACGGTGAGCTATGAGGGTATCCTGAGAAACCACCTGGGAAAATTCCTGGACCGCCCCTTAGATGAAATCAAAAGGGCCGACATTAAAGACCTCTTGTCCGCCAAGCAGAAAAAGGGCTTGACTCCTGGGACTGTGAAAAATATCCAGCGTTTCATTTCAAGGGTATTTACTGAAGCCCGGGAAGATGAGATTATTACCGCACACCCGGCCGAGCGCATGGGGAAGTATATCCAGAGCAAGGAACGGGAGAGAGACGTCAACCCCTTAACCCAGGAAGAGGCCAAGTTGTTTTTGGATGCGGTTCAAACCCACTATCCCAGGCACTACCCCTTTTTCCTTTGCGCCTTGCGTACAGGGATGCGCCTGGGGGAACTCCTGGCCCTTGAGTGGGGCGCCGTCGATTTTCACGGGGGATTCATCGAAGTGGTCCGATCCTTCACCCGCGGGCGCTACACGACCCCTAAGAACGGGAAAACCCGGCGTATTGATATGACCCCTCAGCTTGCCGAGACACTCAAGGAACTGAGGACGGAACGCAAACGGGAGGCCCTGGCCCGGGGCTGGAAGGAATTACCGCAGTTGATTTTTGTGGAAACCACGGGCGCGATGGTAGGTGGTGATTTGCTCAGAAGGCGGGTCTTTCATCCTGCCCTGGAAAAAGCAGGGCTCCGGCACGTCCGTATTCACGACTTGCGCCATACCGTCGCCAGCATCCTTATTCAGAACGGCGAGAGCTTGGCCTATGTGCGGGATCAGTTGGGGCATAGCTCCATTCAGATCACCGTGGACATTTACGGCCATTTGGAGCCGGGCAAGAATCGGGCAGCGATGGCTAAGTTGGATGATGATTTTTCCACTTACGAACAAAAAACCGGGTGCGCCGGGGGTGAATAACTGGTAAGATATGGTGAAAGTTGGCAAGGTTAAAGTGCTTAAATCATTGATATCAGGATGCTTTTATAGAACTTGAAAACCGCAGACCGGAAGGTCCGTGGGTTCGAATCCTACTCCCTCCGCCATGTAATCCGTGTTCTTAGCCTTGAAGCTAAAAGTCCTCCCTTTTCCTCCGCAGCCCGAAAATCTTTTCAATCGACCAGGAGCGCGGGTTCAAATCCCGCCTGCGGCACCATTATTATATCAATAAATTAAGCAAGTTAGCTTAATAAAATAACTCAAAATTCCCGCCCCAAACCCGCCCCAGAACTTCTTGAGGCGGAACAAAGAAGGCCTCGAAAAGGGGCCTTTTCAAAAATCATTGACCCATGAGCTGATTGTTAAGGGTTCGAATACCTCTGGCTCCGTCATATCATTTCCATAAATATCAATGAGTTGAGATTTAAGAAAGGGCCAGAAAACCATCCCAAACCAGTTCCAGAACGTCGGGGCGGCTTTCCATCAAACCGATTCGTACTTCTCGCATTGGAGGCGACGAGTATTGCGGCCTATATTCAACTGATCCCCTGCGTATATCTTCCCCTCCGGATTCACCCTTGACAAGTTTGATGAAATTATTAATTGTATCTTCAATACGTGTTCAAATGAAATTCCATAACAAATTAAGGAATGCCTATGAAATCTCGACCTGATCCTTTATTTCAACTTTGCCTGCGTCGCATTAAGGTCGTTACCGACAAAGTTCGCTGGAAGGACTTCGAGGAAAACTGGGCTGAACTGGAATGGCTGGTGGGACAAGAATATCCGCGCCCTCCGGGGGGTAAAAAATGAGCACCGCACGCCGATATGTTTTATTGGGCCTGGTTTTTGGCCTGGTCATCGCTTTGACCGTTTGGGGAGGCTTGTATCTTTCCGGCTACCGGGTGATGAAACATGGACCCCCAGGTCCTACCGCGGTGGCTCCGGAGGCCAAGGAAGGCAAGAGGATCAAATACTGGGTCTCACCTATGAATCCCAATTATATCAGTGACAAGCCCGGCAAGGACCCCATGGGCATGGAACTGAAGCCGGTCTATGCCGGGGAAGAAGGGGCGGCTCCCGGCGCCATTGCTGTGGACCCCAACACCATGCAGTCCATGGGGCTTAAATTGGGCAAGGTGGAGGTCCGGCCCCTGTCCCGGGTCATCAGGGCCGTGGGCAAGGTGACTTACGATGAAAGCCAATTGGCCGTGGTCAACACAAAGACAGACGGCTGGGTGACCCGGCTGTTCATCAAGATCACCGGAGAGCCGGTGAGGAAGGGTCAGAAGCTGGTGAGTCTTTACAGCCGGGAGCTGGTGCCGGCCCAAAGGGAATATCTCCTGGCTTTGCAAAACTTAAACACTATCGGCAAGAGCCGGTTTCCGGAAATGGCGGGAGGGGCCCGCCGTTTGGCCGAGGCTTCCAGGGCGCGCCTGGAAAATTTCGATATCACTCCGGCCGAAATTGCCGCACTGGAGACAAGAGGAGAGGTGAAAAAAAGCCTGACCTTGTTCTCGCCGGTGACCGGCATTGTCACCAAGCGCCTGGTAACCCAGGGCCAGTATGTCATGACCGGCTCGACCTTGCTGGAGGTGGCCGACCTTACTTACGTGTGGGTGGATGCACAAATTTATGAGTATGAGCTTCCCTGGGTGAGAGTGGGGCAGAAGGCCGTCATGACCCTGCAATACCTGCCGGGAGAAACCTTCACCGGCACTATTGAGTATATCTATCCTTACCTCAACGATATTACGCGGACCGCCAGGGTGCGCATGAGGTTTCCCAATCCCGGCATCAAATTGAAGCCGGAAATGTACGCCCAGGTGGAAATCAAATCGGCGCTGCCCCATCCGGTGGTGGCGGTCCCCCCGGAGGCGGTCCTGGATTCGGGAGAAAAGCACCTGGTGTTTATCGCCCTGGGAAATGGGCAATTCGAGCCTCGTGAGATCAAGGTGGGCGTGGAAGGGCAAGGCGAGTGGCGTCAAGTGCTGGAGGGTCTGAAGGGGGGGGAAGAGGTGGTCATATCGGCACAATTTCTGCTGGATTCGGAATCCCGCATCCGGGAAGCGGTGAGGAAAATGACCCTGATGCCCGCGACCGGCGCCGAGCCGGAAAAGGCCAAGCCGCCGGCGAAGCCGGGCGCACCGATGCCAGGAATGCCGGGAATGTAAAACGCCTGCTGCCGTTGCATCAGCAGTAAAAGGTTAAGGCTATGATCGCCAAAATAATCGAGGCCTCGGTTAAAAACCGGTTCTTGGTGATCCTTTTCACCCTCATTGTCATCGGCATCGGCATCCATAATGTCTACAATCTCCCCGTCGATGCCATCCCTGACCTTTCTGACGTACAGGTGATCGTTTACGCCGAGTACCCCGGGCAGGCCCCCCAGATCGTGGAAGACCAGGTGACCTATCCCCTCGCCACCACCATGCTGGCGGTCCCGAACGTGAAGGTGGTGCGGGGCCAGTCCATGTTCTCCATGTCCTTTGTCTACATCATCTTTGAAGACGGCACCGACCTCTACTGGGCCAGATCCCGGGTGCTGGAATACCTGAGCTCTATTCAAGGGAAGCTCCCGGCCGGGGTAACCCCCTCCCTGGGGCCGGACGCCACCGGAGTGGGTTGGGTCTATGAATATGTTTTGCAGGATACCACCGGGAAATACGACCTGGCCGAGCTCAGGACTCTCCAGGACTGGTACCTGCGCTACGCCTTGCGCACCGTGCCCGACGTGGCCGAAGTGGCCTCCGTGGGCGGCTTCGTCAAGCAATACCAGGTCAAGGTGGACCCCAACAAGTTGGCCTCCTACGGCATCCCCCTCTCCAAGGTGAAGCAGGCCATCCAGATGTCCAACAACGACGTGGGCGGCCGGATCATTGAGCAGGCCGAAACCGCATTTTTGGTGCGGGGACTGGGGTATATCAAAAAAGTTGCGGATGTCCAAAACATCGTAGTGGGGACCGACAACAAAGGGACGCCCATTCAGATCAGGGACATAGGGCAGGTCAAACTGGGGCCGCAACTGAGGCTTGGCATCGCGGAGGCCAACGGCGAGGGCCAGGTGGTGGGCGGCATCGTGATCCAGCGCTTCGGCAAGAACGCCCTGGAGGTCATTGACCGGGTAAAGGCGAAAATAAAGGAGCTTTTGCCCTCCCTGCCTCCGGGGGTGACTATCATTCCCGCCTATGACCGCTCCGCGCTCATCGAGCGGGCCATCGAGACCTTGAAAGGGAAGCTCTTTGAGGAAATGGTGATCGTCTCCCTGGTGTGCATTGTTTTTTTGATGCATATCCGCAGCGCCCTGGTGGCCATCATCACCCTGCCCCTGGGCGTGCTCATGGCCTTGATCGTGATGTACCAGATGGGGCTCAACGCCAACATCATGAGCCTGGGGGGGATCGCCATTGCCATCGGGGTCATGGTGGACGCCGCAGTGATCATGATCGAAAACGCCCACAAACATATCGAGAATGCCCCGCCCGGAACCCCCCGGGAACCGCTCATCGTGGAGGCGGCCAAGGAGGTGGGGCCGTCCCTGTTCTTTTCCCTGCTGATCATCACCGTGTCATTCCTGCCCGTGTTCGGCCTGACCGGGGAGTCCGGCCGGCTTTTCAAACCCCTGGCCTACACCAAGACTTTTTCCATGGCGGCCGCGGCTCTCCTGGCCATCACCCTGGTCCCCATCCTGATGATCTACTTCATCACCGGCAGGATTCCCAAGGAAGAGCGCAATCCCTTAAACCGCGTGAGCATGGCCCTGTACCACCCTGTCCTGACGTTTGTGCTGCGGTTCCGCAAGACCGCCATCGTGCTGGCGGTGCTCCTGATGGTGATCACCCTCTATCCCGCCTCCAAATTTGGCACCGAGTTCATGCCTCCCCTGGATGAGGGTGATCTTCTGTATATGCCCACCACCATGCCGGGCATATCCTACACCGAAGCCACGGCGCTCTTGCAGCAGACCGACCGCATCATCCGCACCTTCCCGGAAGTAGAGTATGTCTTCGGCAAGGCCGGGCGCGCCGACTCCGCCACGGACCCGGCGCCGATAAACATGATCGAAACGGTCATCAGGCTGAAAGACAAGCAATACTGGCGTCCGGGCTACACCATGCACCACCTCATCCGTGACCTCGATGCGGCCATCAAGTTCCCCGGCATTGCCAATTCCTTTTCCTACCCCATCAGGACCCGCATCGACATGCTCTCCACCGGCATCAAGACCCCGGTGGGTTTAAAATTTGTCGGCGCCGACCTGAACGTCCTGAACGACCTGGGGGAACAGGCCGAGGCCATCCTCAAAAGGCTTCCCGGCACCGTCAGCGCTTACTATGAACGGGTTCTCGGCCAGTACTATACGGATTTTGAAATCGACCGCAACGAGGCCGCCCGTTACGGCCTGAACGTGGGCGATGTCCAGGATGTGATCATGAGCGCCCTGGGGGGGATCGACATTACCCAGACGGTAGAGGGCCTGGAGCGCTACACCGTGAACTTGCGGTATTTTCAGGATTACCGGGAAAGGCCCTCAGCCCTGCGCCGGATTCTTATCCCTACTCCCACCGGGGCCCAGGTTCCCATGGAGCAGGTGGCCAGGATCCGCACCACTCTGGGACCCCCGATGGTCCGGACCGAGGGGGCCCGGCGCACTGCCTGGATCTTTGTGGATATCCGGGATATTGATTTGGGCACTTACGTCACCAAGGCCAAGGAAGCCATTGAGAAAGGCATAAAGCTGCCTTCCGGCTACAGCACCATTTGGAGCGGGCAGTTCGAATACCTGCAAGAGGCCAGGGCGCGGCTGAAGTTAATCATCCCCATCGCCCTGGTGCTGGTTTTCATACTGCTTTATATCAACACTCAGTCGCTGGTAAAGGTGGCCATTGTCCTTCTGGCCGTGCCTTTCTCCCTGGTGGGAGCCGTCTGGCTGCTTTATGTGTTGGGTTATGACATCAGCGTGGCAGTGGTGGTGGGCCTCATCGCCTTGGCGGGGCTGGATGCTGAAACCGGGGTGGTGATGCTGCTCTACCTGGATATCGCCTACCACCGCGCCATAGACGAAGGCCGGATAAAAAACCTGGAGGATCTGGAGGAGGCGGTGATGCACGGCGCGGTGAAACGGCTGCGTCCCAAACTCATGACGGTCATGGCCATTCTCATGGGTCTTTTGCCCATCATGTGGAGCACGGGCACCGGGGCCGATATGATGAAGCGCATCGCCGCTCCCATGGTGGGTGGAGTGGGCACCTCCTTTATTATGGAGCTTCTGATCTACCCCTGCATCTTTACCCTGTGGAAGTGGAACGCCGAAGTGAAGAAGCAAAAATTCACGTCCACTAAAATTTAAAGAGTCATTCCCATGAGCGAACCTCTGAACCGGGAAAGGACGGATGTGGGCGCGGTGCTATCCATCCGCGGCAGCGTGGTGGATGTCCGTTTTCCCCAACGGCCTCCCGCCATTAACCACCAGCTCGCCGCTGGGCCTGAGGGCAGCATCGCCATCGAAGTGGTGACCCACCTGAGTTCCGAGATTGTGCGGGGTATCGCCCTGACCCCCACCCAGGGGCTGGCCCGTGGTTCACCGGTGCTGGACCTGGGCCATCACCTGAAAGTGCCGGTAGGGAAAAGACTCCTGGGCCGAATGTTCAATGTCTTCGGGGCAGTGATTGATGAAAAGGAAGAAATATTGGGCGGCGAATGGCGCTCCATCCACCAGCCGTCCGTACCTTTGACGCAGCGCACGGTGGTCTCGGAAATCTTTGAAACCGGCATCAAGGCCATCGACGTGCTGGCCCCCCTGGAACGGGGCGGCAAGGGAGGCCTGTTCGGCGGCGCCGGAGTCGGGAAAACCGTGTTGATCACCGAATTGATCCACAACATGGTGGGCCGGCACCAGGGCATCAGCATTTTCTGCGGCATCGGCGAGCGTTGCCGGGAGGGGGAAGAACTCTACCGGGCTATGGCCGATGCCGGGGTCCTGGACAGCACCGTGATGGTCTTCGGCCAGATGAACGAACCGCCCGGTGCCCGTTTCCGGGTGGGGCACGCGGCTCTGACCATGGCGGAATATTTCCGGGACGACGCCAAACTGGACGTAATACTGCTGATCGACAACATCTTCCGGTTCATCCAGGCAGGCTCCGAAGTTTCCGGGCTGATGGGCCTAGTGCCCTCCCGCCTGGGCTACCAGCCAACGTTGGCCACGGAGATCGCCGAACTGGAAGAGCGCATCTGCAGCACCGCTTCCGGGGCCATAACCTCAGTGCAGGCGGTGTACGTGCCGGCGGACGACTTCACCGACCCGGCGGCGACCCATACCTTTGCGCATCTCTCCTCATTTATTGTCCTTTCCCGTAAACGGACCAGCGAAGGGCTCTATCCTGCCATGGACCCGCTGCAGTCGGGTTCCAAGATGCTGGTGCCGCCTATCGCGGGAGAGCGGCACTACCATGTTGCCCAGGAAGTTCGCCGCACCCTGGCCGGATATGAAGAATTAAAAGACATTATTGCCATGCTGGGGCTGGAGGAACTCTCTCAGGAAGACCGGCGTACCGTTTTCCGGGCCCGGCGGCTGGAGCGGTTTCTGACCCAGCCCTTTTTCAGCACCGAGCAGTTCACCGGCCAGGCTGGTAGGCTGGTTCCTCTGGACGAAGCCCTAACAGGCTGTGAGGGTATCTTGAACGATGAATTTGCTGATTACCCTGAAAGCTCCCTTTACATGATCGGCAAGATCGACGAAGCCAAGAAGCCATGAGACTAAAAGTGTTGCTGCCCACGGAAGTCCTGGTGGATGAAGAAGTGGTCAAGGTGACGGCCGAAGCGGAAAACGGCTCCTTTAGCCTGCTTCCCCGACACATCGACTTTGTGGCGGCGCTGGTGCCCGGCCTCTTTTCCTTTGTAAAAACGGAGGACGGCGTGGAGGAATTTCTGGCGGTGGATGAGGGCATCCTGGTGAAGTGCGGGCCGGAAATCATGGTTTCCACCCGCCAGGCGGCGCGGGGGGCCGAGCTTGGCACCCTCAAGGCCACCGTGGAGCAGACCTTCAAGGTCCTGACCGACCAGGAAAAGCGGGCCCGTTCGGCCCTGGCCAACCTGGAAGCCAATTTCATCCGGCGCTTCCTCAAATTGGAGGAATATGCCTGAAGCGATTTCTTATGAGGACAGGCCCCCCGTCAGGAAGGATTTCATCCGGCAGGTGAGCCGTAAAGAGGCCCGGAAACTTAAGGCCAGAAGACGTAAACCGGGAGGAGTGTGGTTCGGCCTGGGCATGATCGGCCTGGTGGGGTGGTCGGTAGCCCTACCCATATTGTTTTGCATTGCTTTGGGGATATGGATTGATTCGCATTGGCCGGGCACGTTTTCATGGACATTATGTTGCTTGATTATAGGGGTAGTCATCGGCTGCATCAATGCCTGGCGGTGGATAAGTTGGCAGCATAAGGCCATTGAGAAAGAACAGCAGGAAGATGGCAATAACCGTGGATAAATTACCCGAGGAAAGGCCCCCTGTAGGGGAAGAATTCTCCAGGCAAGCGAGTTGGAAAGAAGCGCGGAAGTTGAAAGCCAAAGAGCCCAAACCGGGAGGGGTCTGGTTTGGCCTGGGGATGTTCGGTCTCATCGGCTGGTCGGTGGCGCTCCCGGCCCTGGCTGGAGCGCTCCTGGGGGCCTGGATCGACCGCACCTGGCCCAGCCGCTATTCCTGGACCCTGATGCTGCTGCTACTCGGTATAATCCTGGGCGCGTTGAATGCCTGGCACTGGGTCAGCCAGGAGCGCAAGAAAATAGAAAAAGACCAATAGGTGAAGGGCTATGGAAATTAGTCTGGATCAGTGGGTGCTCTGGCAGCGGGGGCCAGTGCTGCTGAACGCTACCATTGTTTATACCTGGCTGGTGATGGCGCTCCTGGTGTTGGTTTCCTGGCTGGCTACCCGCAGGCTCTCCACGGATGAAAAAATTTCTTCCTGGCAAAATCTGTTGGAGGTCCTGGTAGTCAGCATGCGGGAACAGATCCGCCAGATCAGCCAGGAAGATCCGAAATCCTATCTCCCGTTTATCGGCACTCTCTTCATTTTCATCTCAGTCAGCAATCTTCTGGCCGTTGTGCCCGGATACCATCCCCCCACCTATTCCCTGTCCACCACCGCCGCTCTGGCCCTCTGTGTGCTGGTGGCCGTGCCGATTTACGGCATCGCCCAGCAGGGGATACGGGGTTACCTGAGCCATTATCTGGAACCCACGGTCTTGATGTTGCCTTTTCATATCCTGTCCGAAATGTCGCGTACCCTGGCCCTGGCAGTACGGCTTTTTGGCAATGTGATGAGCGGCGCCCTTATCGGGGCCATCCTCCTGGCGGTGGTGCCACTGTTTTTTCCCGTGATCATGCAATTACTGGAGCTCATCATCGGCCAGGTCCAGGCCTTCATCTTCGCAGTGCTGGCCACGGTTTATATTGCTTCCGCTTCCCAGGCCCATGCCGAAAAACGGGAGGCTCTCAGGGAACGGCCGGCTGAAGAAAACCGGGAACCCGATAAACCTAAGGAGGACACAGAGGCATGAACGCAGTAGAAGTTATCGGCATGGTTTCCATCATTGCCGCCGGTCTGGCCATCACCGTGGGCTCCATCGGGCCGGCGCTGGCCCAAGGCCGGGCGATTGCCCAGGCTCTCGCGGCTATGGCCCAGCAGCCTGATGAAGCCGCCACCATCGCCCGGACCCTGTTTGTCGGCCTGGCCATGATCGAGTCCCTGGCCATTTATTGCCTGGTGGTGGCCATGATCCTCATCTTTGCCAATCCTTTCTGGAACTACGTGGTTGCCAAAGCCGGAGGCTAAGACCGTGTTGATCAACTGGTTTACGGTGGCCGCCCAAATCGTCAACTTCCTGATCCTGGTGGCCCTGCTGAAGCACTTTCTCTATGGCCCGATTGTGGCTGGGATGACGGCCCGGGAGGAGAGAATCGCGGCCCAGTTGGCAGAAGCCCGCCAGAAAAAGCAGGAGGCCGGGGAAGAGGAAGCCGCCCTGCGCCGGAAGGTCCGGGAAATTGAAGACCAGCGCCAGGAGATGCTGACCGAAGCCGGGCGCCAGGCCGAAGCCCATAAGCAGGAGCTTTTCTCCCAGGCCCGGCAGGAAGTGGAGCAGATTCGCCAAAAATGGGCGGCGGCACTCACGCGAGAAAAAGAAACCTTTCTGCAGGACCTCAAACAACGCCTGGCCCAGGAGGTGGTGGCCATTTCTCGCCGAACCTTGCAGGAAATGGCAGACCTGACGCTGGAACAACGTCTGACCGGGATTTTTCTGGAGCGTCTCCGGCTTTTGTCCCTGGACAAACAGGCGGCCATCCAGGAATCCATTATAGAAGCGGGGGGCGAGCTGTCCGTCACCACTGCTTTTGAACTGTCCGATGAGGCCCGGCAAAAGATCGCATCCCAGGTTCAGGAACTATTCGGCCGAAACCTGACCTTGCGCTTCGCCACTTCCGGGGAATTGCTGGCGGGGATCGAGCTGCTCACCAGCTCCCGCAAGGTCGCCTGGAGTCTCGGAGGTTTCCTGGATAGCCTGGAGGAAGACCTCGCCCAGGCCTTCCAACAATTGGAGAAGAGCGGGGCGACATGAACCAAAAGCGGACGGAACTCCATACACTTTTGGACGAGACGGTCTCAGTCTTGGAACAGGTGCTAAACGCCTCCCGATCTGAACTCAGGGGGCAGGAGGTGGGCCGCGTCCGCTCGGTGGGCAATGGTATTGCCCTGGTGGAGGGATTGCCGGGGGTGAAGGCGGAGGAACTGATCCGCTTCCCCGGGGGCTTGCAGGGTGTGGCTTTCAACGTGGACCCCACCGAAGTGGGCGTCGTGCTCCTGGGGGAAATAGGCGATTTAAAGGCCGGCGCGGAGGCCCGGCGCACCGGCCGGGTGCTGGATATACCGGTGGGGGAGGCACTCCTGGGACGGGTGGTTGATGCCCTGGGGCGTCCCCTGGACAACCTGGGACCCATTCGCGCCCTGACGCGCCGCCCGGTGGAACGGGAAGCGCCTCCCATCATGGATCGGGCCCCGGTAACCGTGCCCCTGCAAACCGGGCTGAAGGTGGTGGACGCCCTGGTACCCATCGGCCGGGGTCAACGGGAGCTTATCCTGGGAGACCGACAGACCGGCAAGACCGCCATCGCCCTGGATACCTTGATCAACCAAAAGGATACCGGCGTCATTGGCGTTTACTGCGCCATCGGCCAGCGGGATACGGCGGTGGCCCAGTTGATTGCCACCCTGCAGGGGCAGGGGGTCATGGACTACTGTATCGTGGTGGTGGCCCCGGGTGAGGCCCTGCCAGGATTGCATTATATAGCCCCTTATGCTGCCACCTCCATGGCTGAGTACTTTATGGAGCAGGGGCGGGACGTCCTGATTATTTATGACAATCTCACCAATCACGCCCACTCCTACCGGGAGCTGTCTCTGTTGCTCAGGCGTCCTCCCGGCCGGGAGGCCTATCCCGGAGACATTTTTTATATCCATTCCCGCCTGCTGGAACGTTCCACCCATCTGAGGCCGGAACATGGCGGCGGTTCGCTCACCGCCCTGCCTGTGGTGCAGACCGAGGCCCAGAACATCGCGGCCTATATTCCCACTAACCTTATCTCCATCACCGACGGGCAGATTTACCTCACGCCCGGTTTATTTCAGAAGGGGGTCTTTCCCGCTGTAGACGTGGGCAAATCGGTCTCGCGGGTGGGCGGCAAGGCTCAGTTGTCTGCCTACCGGGCAGTGGCCGGGGCGCTGCGCCTGACTTACTCCCAGTTCCAAGAATTGGAGGCCTTCTCCAGGTTCGGCACCCGGTTGGATGAACGCACCCGCAAAACCCTGGAGCACGGCTACCGCGTTCGGGAGGTACTCAAGCAGGCCCAGTTCGACCCCATGCCGGTGGCCCACCAGATTGCCGTGCTGCTGGCGGTGACCCAGGGGCTGTTCGACGATATCCCTCTGGAGAAGGTGGCAGCCGCGGAAAAGACGGTGCGTAAGATGCTCTGCGAAGAACTCCCAGAACCTTGCCGCCGCATCAAAGCCGGGGAACATCTGAGTGACGAGGAGCGCCAGCTTATTTTGAGGAAAATCAAAGAAGTCGTCCAATCTTCCCTGGAGCAGGGCGATGGAAACCATTGAGTCTTTAAGAAGAAAGATCGCAGTTTCGCAAGAATTGCAGGAAGTGGTGAAGACCATGAAGACCATTGCTGCGGTCAGCATCCGGCAATTTGAGAAAGCCGTCGTCTCGCTGCGTCAATACCGCCACACCGTTGAGATGGGCATCCAGATCGTGATGCGTAGTCATAGTGAGAAAAGGACACTGCCCCGTTCTACCCCCGGCCAGCGCTGCGGGGTGATCATCTTCGGCTCGGAATTGGGAATGTGTGGCCAGTTCAACGAGCTGGTGGTGTCCTATGCCCTGGACCAGTTAGCCGAACTGCACGTGGCAAAGCAGGAGCGTTCCATAGCCGCGGTGGGCGCCCGGGCCGTCTCGCGTTTAGAAGAGGCGGGAGAACAGGTGGAGTCTTACTTTGCCGTTCCCGGCTCGGTAAACGGCATCACCTCCAGGGTCCAGGAATTATTGCTGAAGATTGAGTCCTGGCGATGCCCTGGAGGAACCGAGAAGATCATGCTGTTCCATCATCAACCGGTCTCCGGAGCAGTTTACCGTCCCCAGACCGTACCCCTGTTGCCCATCGACATGGAATGGCTGGAGTCCCTGGGGCAAAAATCCTGGCCTTCCCGGGTCCTACCGACCTTCACCATGGCTCGGCCCCGCTTAGTTTACGCCTTGGTGGGTCAGTACCTCTTTGTCTCCTTGTACCGAGCTTTTGCCGAGTCCCTGGCCAGCGAAAACGCGGCGCGGCTCGCCGCCATGCAGGCCGCGGAAAACAACATCGAAGACCGCCTGAAAGAACTGCGGCTGCAATACAACCAACTGCGCCAGAGTACCATCACCGAAGAACTTCTGGACGTGATCGCAGGGTTCGAAGCCTTGACGGGGAAAACCCCTTAAGTGGCTGCACAGGCCGACTCAGAGTTGGAAAAAATTCAAGTCGTTAAGGAGGAGATAGACGATGAAACGAACCATTATCTGGGCTTTATAGCGTTTTTCTGGGGAACGGCAATCTTGCCAGGGGAAATCGCCGCAGCAGACGGCAGAAGCCTTTACAACGACAAATGCACCCTCTGCCATGGCGTCAAAGGAGACGGCAAGGGCCCGGCAGGGGTTACTCTGAGTCCCCCGCCCACCGATTTCACCAACCCCGGGTACTGGCAAAAAACTAATGATAAGAAGATTGCCGATGCCATCAGCAACGGCGTGGGGGTGATGCCGGCGTTCGACCTGAAGCCGGATGAAATCAAGGCTATCATTGCTTACATGAGAACTTTTAAGAAATAAACTGATTGAGAAGATCGATCCTTATAAAACCCCAATCTTTTCAGGGAGGGGGATTATGTTCAAAACAGAGATCATATCAACGGTTTTAATAGTAGCGGTTGGAGGAATCCTCTGCTTGATGCTGCCCGTAAACGAGGCCCAGGCAGTGCCGAGTTTTGCTCGGCAGACCGGTATGTCTTGCAATACCTGCCACACCGTCTACCCGGAATTGACGCCCTTCGGCCGAACTTTCAAGTTAAGCGGCTATACTTTGAGCAAAAAGAGCGAAAAGTCCTATGAATTTCCCCCGCCTATCTCCGCCGGGGGCCAGTTTTCTTTTACCCATACGCAAAAGACGCAGCCTCCCGGAACTGCGCCGTTTGATTCCAGGGGCAATGATAACGTCAATGTTCCCCAAACCCTGAGCCTGTACTATGCCGGAAGAATCTATGGGAACTTCGGGACTTTCACCCAGGGAACCTATGACGGGGTCGCCAATAAATTCGCCTTGGACCACACGGACGTCCGCTACGCCCGAACCACCAAGCTGGCGGAGAAGCTGAATTTGATTTACGGGCTAACCCTGAATAACAACCCTACGGTCCAGGATGTTTGGAACAGCACCCCGGCCATCAGCTTCCCATACGTTTCCTCCGCTGTGGCGCCC
>DZCR01000081.1 GCA_022736495.1 Desulfobacca acetoxidans | reverse complement strand
GTAGTTCAGATTGATGGTATCACGATAGTAAAGTTCTTGGCCGGGGTCAAAGATATTACTCAGGCCATAAAATTGTTCTCACTATCATCAACCGAAGCCCCCAAAAAATTAATTTGGGGTGCGCAGGATTGGGAACCATTAATTGACCTCAGTAATAAAACCACCAAAATGAGCCGGCATCTTGTAACATTTATTGTCCTCAAACTTGAACATGGTTATTCCTTTTTTAAAAACTTTTTATGAATAATGCGGAGTAGGGGTTTTTCTCAAGGTAGCGCAACCGTTTCCGGCCTCACTGTTTAATAGCGGAAGACCGCGGCCAGCAGTGTTGCATCCGGCACTTCGGAGGGCTCCACGGCATAGACCGCCCCGCCGTGCAGCAGGGTTTGGGTGGCGGCCAGATCCAGGAGATCGAAGCTGCCGGGCCGGGCTTCGGGGTGGAGGTCGACCCGGTTGGCGCCAGGATCGTAATCCCCCCATTGTTGGCGGCCCACAGCCACAAAGAGGAATTCCACCCGGCCATGGTAGGCCCCGGGCACGATCTCCCTGGGGTCATGGGAGGTTCTGCCGGTGCCCGCCAGTTGCCGATAGCGGGCTGCGGCCTCGTCTTGCTCCCGCTTGAAGTAAGGCTCCACCTGGGCCCAGGCCTGTTGGTGCAGATCTTCGGGGCTCACCCCCTCAGGGTTGCCGGTAATCCCGCCATTGAGCAGGCGCTGGTAGGTGTTGATTTCTTTGTAAATCGGCAGGAGATACTCCACTCCCGCGAGCACTAGAGGTGCCTGCGCCTCCCGGAGCAAGTCCCGCAGGCCCTGGTCGATCTGGCGGAAGTAGCGTTGAATTCTATCTTTGGCATCATCGGCGCTCTGGCCGTGGAACATCGCGGCCCGCTCGCCTCGGGCGCCGCCTACCCCGATGCCGGTGCGGAATTGCAGTTGTTTTTCCAGATCATCGTATTTCAGGGCGTCGGCCAGACTCTTGGGCACCCCTTCCGGGTCGTCAATGACGCTGAGACCGAAGCGGGATCCTTCAAAGAGCCGGACGGCATTCTGGCTTAAGGCCAGCACGAAAAACTCATTGCCCCCCAAAAGAGCCAGGAGCGGCTTGACATGGAACCGGTGAGCCACCACCACCAGCGACTCGAAGCTGGCGGGCAGTTGGTATTGCCGGAACATACCGGGAGAGAGGAACAAGGCCAATCCGTCCCGTTTATCTTTCCAGAAAGGGATGGTTCCCAAGAGCCGGGTGGCCGGTTCCAAGAGGGACTCCGCCGCCGCCGGGCGCAAGCCGTAGGCCTGGAGGGCTTCTTGGGCTTGGCGTATCAGGTTCTTCAGCCGGGTGTGGTCTTGCTGATTTTCCGTTGGAACGCGGTGGGTGGGCATGTAGACGGACACACACGGGGCCTGGGATGATTCGGTGAGAATTCTCAGCTCATCTCGGGTGAATATTTTCATATCCGCCGCCTCCTTTTATACTGATTCCCAACAGCTTTTATCTTAATTTGCCCCTCACCTAATCCTCCTCCCCAGGGGGAGAGGGGAATAGAAGGTAAGACTTTTTGACAATTACTATCTGCGCGTAAGGATCCGGGAACCAAGTATGGACCCTCCTGGCGGGCAATAGGTAAACTATTCTTGGCTGGTTCGAGCCTCACCCGGTTGTACTTTTAGTGGGGCCGGGGAGGCAGCTTGATAAACCTTATGGTTGTCAAGTCCTCCTCCCCTCCCTCCCAGCGAAAATGGGGAAAGTTGATGGCCGCGAGCTAGGTCTATCCCGGCAGAGCTCAACCGGACTTGGCGAGCCGTAGCACCTCTCTGACCATCTGATTGGTATAACCCCATTCGTTGTCGTACCAACTCATGACCTTGACGAGGTCGCCGTCCACCACCTGGGTCATGCTGGGATCGAAAATGGACGCATGGGGATTCATGATGATGTCGGACGAGACGATTTCATCTTTGGCGTATTCCAAGATATCTTTATAGCGGCCTTCCGACTCTTCTTTAAAAATCTTATTGATTTCTTCCACCGTGGTGGGCCGCTCGGTCACAAACACCAGGTCCGCCAGGGAGCCACAGGGCACGGGACAGCGCACCCCGATGCCGTCGAACTTGCCCTTATACTGGGGCAGGACGTTGGTGGTGGCGACCGCTGCGCCCGTGGACGTGGGCACCAGGTTGGCCGCGCCGGCCCGGCCGCGCCGCCATTTTTTGCTGGGGCCGTCCACAATGGCCTGGGAAGAGGTGTAGGCATGGATGGTGGTCATCATGGCCTTTTTGATGCCGATGCGCCGCCCCATGATCTCCACCACCGGGGTGATGCAGTTGGTGGTGCAGGAGGCGCAGGAAATCGCCCGATCCTCGGACCCCGGCTGGGTGACGCCGTGGACGATGCAACAGACTTCGCCTCCCTTGGGCGGCGCCGACAGGACGGCGTACTTGGCACCGGCGGCAATATGTTTACTCAAGCCTTCCGACTGGGTAAACAGCCCGGTACACTCCATGACGATTTCTACCCCCAGGTCTTTCCAGGGCAATTGGGCCGGATCCTTGACACTTAAGTATTTTATGGATTTGCCGTTGACCTCTATACTGCTGGCGCCGGCGTTCACCCGGTGCTTATATACCCCATACACGGTGTCATAATTCAGCAGGTAGACCAGGTTGCCCAGGTCCATAAGGTCGTTGACCGCCACCAACTCCAACTCGGGTTTGTCCATGATGACTTTGAAAGCCGCCCGGCCAATCCGTCCCATACCATTAATCGCTACCTTGGTCATAACCAACCTCCTCAACGAATTTCATAATTGCCCATTATGGCCCATGTCCTCAGGATACGCAACTGAGCAATTGCGGCTCATTCAACTGCCTCACGCGGCGCCATTATGGTCAACACCGGGCAGGGAGCGTGGCGCACCACTTTTTCGGCTACAGAGCCGAAGACCATTCGGCGCCAACCCGTTTCCCCGTGCGAGGCGATGACGATAAGGTCCACGTGCTCTTTGGCGGCGATACGGAGGATTTCGGGGGCAACCTCTCCCGTGGTCACCAGGTCGCGGGTCCGCACTTCCGGGGATATCTGCTGGGAAACCAATTCCTTAAGCAGGTTTTCCGCATAAATTCCCAGCTTTTGCTCATACAGGGGCACGTCAGAGTTGAATTCCGCTTGCGGGTCGGGGAACGAATGAGAGCCCGATACGTCCGGAATGGCATGCGCCACGAGCAATTCCGCGGAAAAATACCGGGCCAATTCCTCGGCGCGTTTTAAAGCAACCAGAGCGGGTGCACTAAAGTCGGTGGGGCAGAGAATTCTCTTAAAAGGTAACATTACCTCGCATTTCCCTCCTCCGGTGTAAATGTAACCACCCCGGAGGGTAGTTGCAAGCCCGCCTCAGCCGTAATATTCCGGCAGAATTTATAGTCCGGGACCGAAATTTGCCGTACGACTCCTTCAGACCATGGAAAATGCACAAGTTTCTCACGCGGCAGTTGCCCAGTACTGAGTTTGCATTAGCATAGATGGATGAGGAAGGGTAGGACCTAAATTCAGGATAGAGCAGGAGGTCGCTCCTACGGGCTATGATGCTGCTAAAGTCTCGTCGTTCGGAAGCTTTGCGGCGGCCCCTAAAAGTTTCGCGACCTGATGAGACAGGGTATTAAGGCGGTAGGGTTTTTGGATGAACCCGCTGGCTCCGGCTGCCATGACTTCTTGAGCCTCGCCGTCCAGGGAATAACCACTGGATAACAAGACCTTGACCATCGGGTCGATCTCTTTCACCTTCTGGTAGAATTCCGCCCCTCCCATGCCAGGCATGATCATATCCAGGATCACCAGATTGATCCGGTCTTGCTCCCGGCGGTAAATTTCCAGGGCCTCAGCACCATTTGAGGCCGTCAGGATTTGGTAACCCAGTTGCTCCAACATTCTTTTAGCCACCATTCTGATGCTATCCTCATCATCTACCAGGAGAAGGGTGCCGGAACCCTGCAAAGATTGACCATTCTCGGATTTCTCTGGAACCACCAATTTTTCGGATACCGGCAGAAAGATGTGGAAAGTGGTGCCCTGGCCCGGCTGGCTCTCCACCTTGATGATGCCTTGGTGCTGCTGGATAATGGCATAAACGCTGGCCAGCCCCAGCCCCAGGCCTTTGTCGGCGCTCTTGGTAGTAAAAAAAGGTTCAAAAATCCGCAGCGCGGTAGCCTCATCCATGCCGATACCGGTGTCAGTGAGACTGAAGTGTACATAGCGACCCGCCGGTCGGTCGTAGGCATCACAAAAAGCCTTGGAGAGCGTCACCTCCCGACTGGACAGAGTCATTTGCCCCTTCCGGGACATGGCATGCCAGGCGTTAACAAACAGGTTGAGGATCACCTGTTCCATCTGACTGCGGTCCACTTCCACGGGGGGCAGATGGGCTGAAAGGTTCCTGGTGATGGTGGTATCACTCCGGGTGCGGCAGAAGAGCCGGGCGGCTTTATCCAGGAGGGCATTGAGGTCGAGGGGCTTAGGTGAGTAATGGCCGCCCCGGCCCAGGGACAGCAACTGCTTGGTGAGAGCGGAGCCTTTCACCACCTCCTGCTCGATAAGCTTCAGGTCGTCATAGGCCGGGTTGCCGGAATCCGTGCCGGAGAGGATCAATCCGGTCAGTCCCATAATATTCATGAGCAGGTTGTTGAAATTATGAGCAATCCCGCCGGCCAGGGTGCCGATGGCCTCCATTTTCTGATGTTGCCAGAGCTGCTTCTCCATCGCCTTCTTTTCACTGATGTCGCTGAACATGGCGAAGGTGCCCAGAAACTGGCCGTCTTCCATCAGGGGGACTGAGCTCATGATTACCGCCACCGGACCGCGATTTCTAGAAAAAATCTCTAACTCCCTTTGCACCACCTGCCCTTCCCGGTTTTGAGCTAAGATCATTTCCACTATCTTTTTGGTTTCCGGGTCCCAGAATTCCGCCAGGTTTTTGCCGACCAAAACTTCTTCCCCGGTGATTTCCTGCATCCGTCGGTTGGCAAACTTGATGGCGCCGTCGATTTCCACAATCCAAATGCCCTCATGGGCATTCTCCACCAGTCCCCGGTAATGGCGCTCCGATGTTTCCAACTGGTTATAGAGCTTGACGTTCTGGTCGATTTTCTCCCGCATTTGCAGGTTTAAAGCGTGGATCTCGGTAAACTTGTTTTTGAGCAGATCTTTGTCCCGCTCCAGTTCCTCAATGGTGGACTTGAGCAAAGACCAGGGCGCCAGCACGCGTAGCCAGGTCTCCAGGAAGAAAGGCTTCCTGATCCATTTAAGGTGGTATTCACAATACTCATCCCCCGTGAACAAACAGCGGGTTTCCACCACCTCGGCCGGGGGCAGGTTCCAGACCGTGGGAATGCCTGAGTAGATGCCCTTATTGAACTTGCAGAAATCAACGACGGCAGGAATGGTAGGGAGCCAGTGCAGTCTGATGACGGCCCGGTCCCGGGTGGTCTCTACAAGCTCGATGGTTTTATTCTTGTTGAACTTGTCATTGATGGCCTGCACCCGTTTCAGGGTGCGCCGGGGATTTTTATACGCGAACATGATGATCCGCTGGACATAGCCCAACTTTTTCCGGGCCGCAGACTGAAAACCGATATCAAAAGCGACGTCCTCTTTCCCGGTAATCCGCCTGGCATTTTCGAACATTTGGATCATGACTTGGCTGGAGACCCAGTTGTTGATCTCCATGAGGAAAGCCTTGGGATCGGGAAGGGCTGTAATTTCGGGCCCAAGCCCAACCAGTAAAGCTGGAATCGCCTCCGGGAGGCGCTCTTCAAAATACTCGATGATAGCCCGGGTGTTGAGGCAACTGTGATGTTTTTCCACGACGGTCCGATTCCGGCTTCAAGCGGGTGGGGCCAAGATGCTCCATTATTATTCACAAAGGATTATCGCATATCTTATCATATTCGATTGCAGAAATTTATACTATGGGTTCTAAAGTCGCAGGTCAAGACTCGGGTCTCAGTTTGACAACCACGAAACATCAGACTTCTATCCAGGCGGCGGTCCAGGGGCAGGGGCCGCAAGCCAGCCCTCGTTTAACGAGATGGCCTTAAATCGAAGCTGGCTCAATCCTCGTAGGCGCCATAGCCGCGGCCGCGGTTGTTAGGGTAAGGTACGGCGGAATGACGGAGGGATGGATGCTGGCGGTCACCCCGAAAGAGGCCTGGGCAAAAAGGACCAGGCTCCAGACGATGGGGGTGGTTTCCTGGTTGGAATCCCCGGCCACTCAGGCCTGATGGTATTCTCTCTGAGCCTGGTCGAAAGCCTTGATCAGAGATATCCCTGGCGCTTCGATACCGCTCTTACGGATCACAATTTTCTCAATACCGCGGTTTGGACTATGGAGCATAGCTCAGAAGCATTTCTGGCGGGACCGGCGCGGTGAAATCGATGGACATCATGACGCTCAGAATGAATATGGTCAGAATAGAGAAGATAAACAGCTTCTTGGCCCAGAGCCGCTCATCTTTTGCCTGGTAGCCCGACCAGGCCATATACAGCCAGGACAGGCCCAACACGGTCGCCACGGCAAAGGTGCTGTAACCGGTGTACCCCCCGAAGGTCAGCATAAGCGTGGCGACCATAAAGGCCAAGATGTAACCGACCATATGCTTTTTTGCCGCGGCTATTCCCTGCTTGACCGGCAGAACCGGGATGGCCGCAGCCATGTAATCATCAAACCGAAAAACCGCGATGGCGTAGCAGTGAGGCATCTGCCAGAGACTGAAGATCGACAACAAGATCACTGCTCCCAAATCGAAGGCCCCGGTGACGGCGCAATATCCCGCCAGGGGCGGTGCGGCTCCCGCCAGACTGCCGATCAAGGCGGCGTAGACGGAATTGCGCTTCAGGTACAGGCTATACACGCCCACATAAATCACAAAACCCGAAAGCACGATGACCACGGACAGCAGGTTGGTTGCCGCCCAGAGCAGGCTCAAGCCGGCCAAGCCCAAAAGCGTGGCGTAGGTTAGGGCAATCTTCGGTGAGATGAGCCCCTGGGCCAGGACACGGTGGCGGGTCCGGAGCATTTTTCGGTCTAGGCTTCTATCGACATAGTTGTTGAAAATGCAACCGGAAGCGACCACCAGGGATATGCCGATGAGGGTCGCCGGGAGAGCCACGCCATCAACCTGCCCTTTGGAGGCAAGGAAAAAGCCGGCTGCTGCGGAGATCAGGTTGCCGAAAACGATCCCCGGTTTGGCAACGAGCACATAGTTTTTGATCCTGTGAGGCATCTCACATCATTCGGTAATGCAGGGTCCACATGATCCAGAGGCCGCCACCGACGAAGAGGATCATGATCAATATAGTGAATATCATGGCCAGCACGTTCCAACGCGCCGCGGAGGACGTGTCCAGATGCAGGAAGTAATGCAGGTGCACCAGAATCTGCACGAAGGCCGCACTGAAGATGGCGGCCAGGGCCGTTACGGAGGACAAGGTACCGCGCATCACCAAGGCAAACGGAATTGCGGTCAGAATGAGGGCAAGCACGAAGCCGGTGAGATAGGATTTGAGACTTCCCCGGCTGGCGCCGGTGCTGTCGATAGATGCTTGACTCATTTACACCACCCCCTTCAGGTAGACGATACTGAATATGCCGATCCAGATGATATCCAGAAAATGCCAGAACATGCTCAGACGCAGCAGCCTTGATTGTACGGGGGAGGTCAACCCTTTGACGGCGACCTGACCCATCATGACCGCCATCCAGATCAGCCCGAAAGTCACATGGGTGCCGTGAGTGCCTACCAGGGTAAAAAAACTCGACAGGAAGGCGCTCTGGTCCGGTCCGTGTCCCGCGGCAACCAGGCCGTAAAACTCATGAATTTCCATGGAGACAAATCCGAGCCCCAGCAGAAAGGTCACGGCGAGCCCGATCAATACCCACTTCTTGTTGCCGCCGTGCACGGCCAGCATGACCAGACCATAGGTTACGCTGCTGAACAGCAGGAACAAGGTTTCACCCAGCGTGTAAGGCAGGTCAAACAAATCTTTCCCCGTGGGTCCCCCGGCAAAGTTCTTGTCCAAAACGACAAACGTCGCAAAGAGCGTCGCAAAGATGATGAGGTCGCTCATAAGATAGATCCAGAAACCGAAGGTCTGAATCTCGATGGTATCGGAGGATTCGACTTCTGCGTTAGGAGCGATGGCGATGGTTGCGGTGCCTGTGGTCATCATTTACCTCTCCAGCAAAGGTTCTGGGATGGTCTGTCGGGCTGACGCGGAGTCTCTCCCCGACCAAGGCCAACTGGCGAAGCGTTCAGTTTCGATCCGCTCGACCTCGGCGGCGGGTATGATGTGATGGATGTGGTCGTCGATCGAGCGGGCAATGACCGTGGCAAGAACTCCCAGAGCGGCCACTATGGCCAGCCACCAGATGTACCAGATCAGGGCAAAGCTGAACACGAAGGCCAAGGCGCCGATGATCAAGCCGTGGGGCGCGTTTTTCGGCATCTCGATGTCGTGATATTGGTCTGGCTGCAGGTGAGCGATGCCTTTTTCTTTCATGTCCATAAAGGCATCGATGTCAGCGACGACGGGTATGGACGGGAAGTTATATTCCGCGGGAGGAGAAGCGGTCAGCCACTCCAAGGTGCGGCCGTGCCAGGGATCGCCGGTGGGGTCGCTTAAGGCCTGGCGCTCCTTAATGCTAACGAGCAATTGGATGCCCTGAAAGAGGATGCCCAGCGCAATTACAGCCGTACCCAAGGCGGCGACGAGCAGATAGGGGTGCCAGGTCGGCGTGGCATAATGCGCCATGCGGCGGGGCATGCCCATGAAGCCCAGCACATACAGGGGGGCAAAGGCCAGATAAAAGCCGATCAGCCAGCACCAGAAGGCGCGTTTGCCCCAATTTTCGTCCAAACGAAAGCCGATGGCCTTGGGGAACCAATAATAATAACCGGCAAAAAAGCCGAACAGCGAACCCGGGATCAGCACATTGTGGAAATGTGCGATCAGAAACAGGCTGTTGTGGAGCACGTAATCAGCGGGTGGGATAGACATCATGACGCCTGAAGACCCGCCGAGGGCGAAGGTCACGATGAAGGCCAGGGTCCAGTACATCGACTGATGAAACCTGATGCGGCCGCGATACATGGTGAACAGCCAGTTGAAGGTCTTCACCCCGGTGGGGATGGCGATCATCATGGTGGCAATCCCGAAAAAGATATTGACGTTCGGGCTGGCGCCCATAGTGAAAAAATGATGCACCCAGACGGAAAAAGAGAGAACCGTGATGACCGCAGTGGCATAGACCATGGAGGCATAGCCGAACAGCCGCTTTCCGGAGAACGTGGCGACGACCTCCGAGTAGATCCCGAATGCCGGCAGGATCACGATATAAACCTCGGGATGCCCCCAGGTCCAGAACAGGTTGACATACATCATCATGTTGCCACCGAGCCCGTTGGTGAAAAAATGCATCCCCAGATAGCGATCGAGGGTTAGCAGTGCCAGGGCGACCGTCAGCACCGGGAAGGCCCAAACCATGAGCACGTTGGTGCAAAGAGCAGTCCAGACAAACAACGGCATCCGCATGAGCTTCATGCCGGGAGCGCGCATTTTTAGGATGGTGACGAGAAAATTGATACCGGTCATGGTCGAGCCGATGCCGGCGATCTGGAAGGCCCAGATCCAATAGTCCACCCCGGTGCCGGGGCTATACTGTTGTTCGGTCAGCGGGGTATATCCCGACCATCCGGCCTGGGAGAACTCACCCACACCCAAAGATACCATGACCAGCAGCGCCCCGGCCGCGGTGAGCCAGAGACTGATCGAATTCATAAAGGGAAAGGCGACATCCCGGGCCCCGATTTGCTGCGGCACCACGATATTTATCAACCCCACCAGAAACGGCATGGCCATAAAGATGATCATGATCGAGCCATGGGCGCTGAAGATCTGATCGAAGTGCTCAGCGGCCAGAAAGCCCAGGGAGCCGCCCGCGGCAACGGCCTGCTGAGAGCGCATCAGAATGGCATCGGAAAACCCCCGCAGCAGCATGACCAGGGCGAGGATAATGTACATGATGCCGATCTTTTTGTGGTCGAGGCTGGTCAGCCATTCGTGGTAAAGGTAGCGCCATTTTCGGTAGTAAGTGATCAAGGCCAGGATCACCAAACCCAGGAGAGCCGCACCACCTACGGCACTCATCACAATCGGTTGGTCATACGGAATTGCTGAAAGGGTGAGCTTGCCAAACATCTCAATTTCCCTCCGCAAGGTCGGTTCTGGGGTGTGGTGAAACAGAGCTTCGGCTCATATGACCGTGATTTTTGCCCCACATGGGATCGTATTTTCTCAGGACATACAAGAACAGATCGGGCTTGACGGCAGAGAAATGGGTCACCGGGTAGTAGCCGTCGTTCGGCTTGGCGAGCTCCTCATATCGGTTCAGATCAAGCTTTTCCGGGGATTGCCTGACCTTTTGCACCCAGGCTTGAAACTCTTCGGGGGAAACCGCATGCGCCTTGAAATGCATGTAAGCGTAACCGCGACCGCTGATTTGATTATTCTGACCGGCATACGTGCCGGGTTTATCAGCCAGGAGGTGCAAGCGGGTTCGCATGCCTCCCATGGCGTAAATCTGGCTGCCCAGCTGCGGAATGAAGAAGGAAGTCATGACGGTGTCCGAGGTGAGTTTGAAGCTGACCGGAACGTTGACGGGAAAAGTGATCTGATTGACGGTGGCGATGTTTTGATCCGGGTAAATGAAGAGCCATTTCCAATCCAGGGATACGGCTTCGATGGTGAGGGGCTTCTCGGCCGAAGGGATAGGCTTATAGGGGTCCAGAGCATGGGTCCGGGTCCAGGCCAGAATCGCCAGAACCGTGACAATGGCAATGGGAACCGCCCACATGACCAAATCGATTTTAGCGGAATAACTCCATTTGGGCATATAAGTCGATGCGGTATTGGCAGCGCGGTACTTTCGGGCAAACCAGAAATTCATGATAAAGACGGGAATGACGACGATACTCATGAGCACAATGGCCGCAATGATGACGAACCGCTCCGATTCGCCGATCGGTCCTTTGGGGTCGAACAAGAGTATCGTGCTGCAACCTCCGAGGAGAGTTACGGCACCTATGGATAACAGGCCGACAAGAACAAAATCTTTCTTTCTCTTCATTTATCCCCCAATGTCTCAAGGGTCTTTACATTCAGAGATGGCGCACTTTCTTGGACAGGGTGGAACAATTCCATATATAATTTAAATTATCATAAAAATCAGCAAGATAGCTGCCGATAATGTATGAAAAATAAATGTGTCTCATGGAACTGCACGCGATAAGGCGTAGGTTATCACACCGGAGATCAGGTAAATCTTAAATGGAAAATTAAGACCTGGGAGCAAGGATTGCAAGGTATCGGCCGATATTAATGAGCCCCACCAGGAATTGGCCACCATGATCCAGAAAGCCGAGAACATGATGCCCAGAAATCCCGCTTCCAGCATGAAGGCCATCACGGTCTCAAAGCCCAGGATATTGCCGAAAAAACCGCCGGTGGCGGCAGCAAATCTGCCCCAGTTAGTGCCGAACTGGAACTCCAGGGGCACCCCGCTAACCACCCCGACGACGAAATTCAAGAGAAAGAGCTTACCCCAGAACCGGGCATGACGATAATAAGCCTCATCCCCGGTCTTAAGCCACAGGCCCTCCAGCACCACCAGCATGGCGCTTAAGCCCACGGACAAGGCCGCCCAGGAAATGTGAAACATGGTGGTCACGGCAAAATGCAGCCGGGATAAGGATTACATGGGCAGAGCCATCCATCCGCCGTCCTCCAGACAGGTGTTCTTTCTCAACATAAGCATAAACTTTGGTGGGGCAAACGCTGTCCTACTTTTTCATTACACGGTTGCTGAACCCGCAAAAAACTCCTGACCCCAATCCACTGCGGGCTGTTTGACTTAATGCGCTACGGCGTCGGATGGGAATGGAGCCGCCGGTTTACCATCTCCAGGAAGCGCCGCTTGTGCCGGGTCCGGTTTTCCACCAGGGCGTGGAGGCCCAATTTGCAGAGGTCCTGGATAATCATCCAGACGATGATGTAAGTCCAAACGTAGCCGATGAGGTCCCAGGGCAGGGGCGGGACCAGCCAGCCGAAGCCGCACATGAGCACCGCCACGATCTGGGTGGACACGATGGCGGTGAGCAGTTGCCAGGAAGGAAAAGGCCGCTGCCAGAACTCTTTCTTGGTACGGGTGACAAAAAGGAGCAGGTGCCCCCCGGCCGCCAACCGCAGGAACAGGAGGGTCTGCAATTGGGGCAGAGGCAGGTTAAGCACGTTGCGCCCGAGGAAAAACAACAGAAAGCTCTCGATCGTGGCTAAAAAGCCCAGCACCGTAGACACGGTGAGCACCCGGCCCATCTCCCAGCGCACCGGCGTGGGGCTGAGATAGGTGTTGTCATAGGCGATGGCCATGATGGGGATGTCGTCCAGGAGCGCCAGGATGATGATCATCATGGCGGTGAGAGGGAAGACGTTGTAAGAGAGCATGGCCGCCACCACAAAGACCATGATACTGATGGTCATGGCGATGCGGTAGACGGTGTAGCTCATCATGCGCTCGAAGATGCGCCGGGCTTCCTCCACCGCGTGGGTGATGACCTTGAGGCCGGGCGCGGTGAGGACCAGGGCCGCGGCCGCTTGGGCCGCGTTGGTGGCGCCGGAAACCGCAATGCCCACTTCGGCCTGTTTCAGGGCCGGGGCATCGTTGACCCCGTCGCCGGTCATGGCCACCAGGTGCCCCCGGCCTTGCAGGGCCTTGACGATATTGTACTTGTGCTCGGGAAAGACCTCGGCGAAGCCGTCAGCCTTTTCAATCTTGTCCACCGCCGCGCTGCTCAGGTCGCAGACGCCTGCCTGAGGAAAGAGGTCGCTGGCGGGCTGAATGTTAGTGCCCAAACCCAACTGTTTGGCAATCTCCCGGCCGATGGCCACATTGTCTCCGGTAATCATCTTCACCCGGATGCCATGGGCCTGGGCCTCGGCAATGGTTTCGGCCGCGTCCTCCCGGGGCGGGTCAAACAGCGGCAGGAGGCCCAAAAACCGCCAGGCGTCACCGGCATCGGCCCGGGCCACCCCCAGGGTGCGGTAACCCTTGGCAGCCAGCTCATCCACAACCTCTTTGGCTTTGGCCTGGATATCGCCCTCCAGATGACACAGCTCCATGATGATCTGGGGCGCCCCCTTGGTCACCTTGAAGGTTTGATCGCCTTCTTTGACGGTGGCCTCAGTGCGCTTGTGCACGGGGTCGAAGGGGAGGAATTTCATTAAAGAACAGGCCTGCAAGGGACTTTTGTCCTTCAACCCGTCCATGACCGCATCATCGATGGCGTCCCGGTTCTCGGCCCGGGAGGCCAGGCAGGCCACCGTGATGACCTCCTGGGGATCGGCCTGGCCGAAGGTCACCGGGTCCCCCAGGGTCAACTGGTTTACCGTCAGGGTCCCTGTCTTGTCGGAGCACAGGATATCTATGCCCGCCATTTCCTCAATGGCCTGCAGGCGCGAGACGATGGCCTTCATCTTGGAGAGCGCCAGCGCCCCCAGGGCCATGGTCACGGAAAGCACCGCAGGCATGGCCACGGGGATGGAGGCCACCACCAGGATCAGAACGAACTCCGCCAGGTCTAGGGCAGGCAGCCCCCGGTGCAATTCCACCACGACCAGGATGAGGCTCAGTCCCACCGCGATGAAAATTAAGAAGTCTCCCACGCGCATCACCGCCTTTTGGAAGTGGGAGACCGCGCCCGCGGTCTCCACCAGTTTGGCAGTGCGGGCGAAGAAGGTGTTGCCGCCGGTGCTGGCAACCAGGGCCACCATCTCCCCCTGCTTGGCGATAGACCCGGAATAGGCGATGTCATTCGGGGCTTTGTTCACCGGCAGGGATTCCCCGGTGAGGGCCGCCTGGTCCACGCTCAGGTATTCCCCTTCCACCAACTTGAGGTCCGCAGGAATGATATCCCCTGGCCGCACGCGAATGACGTCTCCCGGCACCAGATCCGGGGCCTCGATTTCCTGCCACTGGCCATCCCTCAGGACCCGGGCCTTGAGGGCAAGCTGATCTTTGAGAACCTCCAGGGCGTTGGCGGCTTCGTGCTCTTCCCAGAAACCGATGATGGCATTGAATGCCAGCAGAAAGACGATAATGATCAGATCCCCCCAGTGCTTCACTAGGGCGGAGAGGATGGCCGCCACTTCAATCATCCAGGGAATCGGGCCCCAGAAGTAGCTTAGGAATTTGAGGAGGGGATGGCTCTTTTTCTCCTTGAGGGCATTGGGGCCATACTGGGAGAGGCGGGCTTCGGCCTCGGCGCTGCTCAAGCCTTGGGGACTACTGCTCAGCGCGAGGAAAAGATCTGCAAGGTTTTTCTGTTTAGCCTCATCATCGCTAATAATGATTGGCTCTGGCATGTTGCTGGTCCTCCCTTATCGTCAGATATTACGGTTTTGGGCTTCCAAAAATTAACCCATCAGGTCAGCTCATACCGGATGTAAGCAGGAGCGCCGGATTCAAGGCGAAACCCGAGGTTACCTGACAGCTTTCAGAGATCACGATATTTCAAAATTGCCTATTGACTCTGCTCAGCAGTTTTTGCCATAAGTTCATTTCGAGTAAT
>DZCR01000080.1 GCA_022736495.1 Desulfobacca acetoxidans | reverse complement strand
GCCATCCCCTCAGCCAGCATATCTGGGCCACGGAAATGGGCCGGGATTATCTGGGAGATAACCTGCCCCCGGATGAAATCAATATCATCATTGCAGGAGAAAATTACGGCTGGCCTTGGTGCTACGGTAAACGTCTTCACGACGGCCAGTTCGATCCCACCGGCGCCCATCAGGAATTTTGCAAGGAGACGATGCCATCCTTCATCGACCTTCCGGCCCACTCCGCGCCTTTGGGACTCGCTTTTTTTTCCAGGGAGTGGCACAAAGAGTACCGCTATAACCTCCTGGTGGCCTACCACGGCTCCTGGAACCGCACCGAGCCCACGGGCTACAAAGTCGTGCGCTTCAAGCTGGATGCCGCCGGCAATCCCCTGGACGCGGAGGACTTCATTACCGGCTGGCTTACCCCCCAGGGCGCCCTGGGCCGCCCCGTGGATATTTCGATCAAAGACGACGGCACAATTTTTATTTCTGATGACAAGGCCGGAGTGGTGTATCGGATAGTTTATAATAAACGGAAATAGGTATAGTGTGAAACTATCTCTGATGAGTCAACTACCTAATACATTTTGTCTTCTTACCCCAAGAACGCAATCAAAACCCCTGTGCTACCAGAAGGAGTCACCCGTCATGCAGAAAAAAATCCGGTTCGCGTTGCTTGTTCTCACGGTGATGTCATTGGCAATTCCTCTAACCGCCCACGCCGCCGTCGTCGGCCGCTTCACGCAGGTGCGGGGCCAGGTGGACCTGCTCAAGGGTGGTAAAATCCCCGGCCTCCCTGTTAAGGTCCAGGATGGCGTGGAGCCCGGCGATGTCATCCGCACCAAGGCCAAAGCCAAGGCCGAACTGACCATGGTGGACAACTCCGTCATCGTCCTGGCGCCGGAGTCCCGCCTGGCGGTGGCGGATTATTCGTATAATGCCGCCACGAACGAGCGCCGGGCCGTGGTCCGCCTCTTCCGGGGCTTGGTCCACACCGTGGTCAAGCGTGTGATCCAGACGGAAGAGCCGGATTTTATCATGGAAACCCACACCGCCATTATCGGGGTGCGCGGCACCGACTGGTACACCCTCCTGGCCCCCGCGTTTACTTCGGTATATCTGGCCCAGGGCACGTTGGGGGTCAGATCTAATCTCCCCACCGTCCCATCCCTGCTCCTGCTCAAATCCATGCAGTTTACCCAGGTCCCCATGAGCAAACAACCCTTTCTGCCCCAACCCCTCACGCCGGATGTGCTGAAAGTCCTGGAGCAAATGATGGACAAGGGAGTGGCGGCCGGCGGTTTGCTGGGACCTGGCGGGCCTGCCTTCCCGGAGGGCGGCCAGTCAGGGCTTCCCTTGGGCTTGCCGTCCACTCCGGATCAGCGTATCAGGCAGGAAACGATTCCTCCGACTCTTATACCGCAACCCCAGGTGCCAGCCCCGACGAATCATGGCCCATCCCTGGGGCACTAACCAGGCGATGCTTGCAGCGGCATCCAAGGGGAAAAATCTGCTGGCCTTAAGGCCTGCAAAAGAATAACATTAAGAGATATCTATGAGACATCCTTGAGACCGGTGCTTCAGGTGCGCCGGCGCGGCCTGGCCCAGAGATGTATTAAACTGCCTATAAATTAAACCCGCCTGACCCCGCCCGTGCTGGCGTCCTGCGCCATACGGGTCAAGGAAAGGAACATTGGGTAAGGCTGCAGGTTCCCTCGTGCCGGCCCCAATTATCAGTAAACTATGCCCAAACGCACCGACATTAAAAAAATCCTCATCATCGGCTCAGGCCCCATCATCATCAGTCAGGCCTGCGAATTCGACTACTCCGGCACCCAGGCCTGCAAGGCCCTTCGGGAAGAAGGCTACGAGGTGGTCCTGATCAACTCCAACCCCGCCACCATCATGACCGACCCGGAGATGGCCGACCGCACCTATATCGAACCCATCACCCCGGAAATGGTTTGCCAGGTGATCGAACGGGAACGCCCCGACGCCATCCTTCCCACCCTGGGGGGCCAAACCGGCCTCAACTGCGCCATTGCCGTGGCCGAAACCGGCATCCTGGAGAAATACGGCGTCGAAATGATCGGGGCCAAGCCCGACGTCATCAAAAAGGCCGAAGACCGGGAGCTCTTCCGGGACGCCATGGCCAACATCAACCTCCGGGTGCCCAAAAGCGTCATCGTCCGCACTCTGGAGGAGGCCGTGGACGCGGCCCCGGTCATCGGTTATCCCGTCATCGTGCGCCCCAGCTTCACCCTGGGCGGCACCGGCGGCGGCATCGCCTACAACCTGGAAGACCTCCAGACCCTGGCCGCCCAGGGCCTGGAAGCCAGCATGATCACCGAGGTGATGCTGGAAGAGTCCGTGGTGGGCTGGAAAGAATTCGAACTGGAGGTGATGCGCGACTTCCAGGACAACGTGGTGATCATCTGCTCCATCGAAAACGTCGACCCCATGGGGGTGCACACCGGCGACTCCATCACCGTGGCCCCGGCCCAAACCCTCACTGACCGGGAATACCAGGCCATGCGGGACGCGGCCATCGCCATTATCCGCGAAATCGGCGTGGAGACGGGCGGCTCCAACATCCAGTTCGCCATCAACCCGGAAAACGGCGACATGGTGATCATCGAAATGAACCCCCGGGTCTCCCGCTCCTCGGCCCTGGCTTCCAAGGCCACCGGTTTTCCCATCGCCAAGATCGCCGCCAAGCTCGCCGTGGGCTTCACCCTGGATGAAATCCCCAACGACATCACCAAAGAGACCTACGCTTCGTTTGAACCCACCATTGATTACTGCGTGGTCAAGATTCCCCGTTGGGCTTTCGAGAAATTCCCGGGGGCCGAAGATTTTCTCACCACCGCCATGAAATCCGTGGGCGAGGTCATGGCCATCGGCCGCACCTTTAAAGAGGCCCTGCAAAAGGGCATCCGCTCCCTGGAGATTGCCCGCTTCGGCCTGGGGGCCGACGGCAAGGACCTGCCCGAACTGCCGCCCGAGGAGTTGCGCACCCGCCTCCGGGTCCCCAATTCCCAACGCCTTTTTTACCTCCGCCAGGCTTTTCGGACCGGCATGTCTGTGGAAGAAATTTTCGAAATAACCGGCATCGACCCCTGGTTCCTCCATCAGATGCGCGGCCTGATCATTTTCTCCGATGAACTGGCCGTGTTCGGACAGCTTTTGCGCGAGGGGCGCGGCCAGGATCAACTCCTGGATATGCTCACCCAAGCCAAGGCCTGGGGCTTCTCCGATAAGCAGTTGGCCCATCTCTGGGGCGGTGATGAAGCACATATCGCCCAAATGCGCCAGGAGCATGGCGTCACCCCGGTCTACAAACTGGTGGACACCTGCGCCGCGGAATTCGAGGCCTACACCCCGTATTACTATTCTACCTATGAATGGGAAGACGAGGCCCGTCCCACCGGCCGGGACAAGGTCATGATCCTGGGCGGCGGCCCCAACCGCATCGGCCAGGGCATCGAATTCGATTACTGCTGCTGCCAGGCCTCCTTTGCCTTAGAAGAGCTGGGGGTGGAGTCCATCATGGTCAACTCCAACCCCGAAACCGTGTCCACCGACTACGACACCAGCGACAAGCTCTATTTCGAGCCCCTGACCAAAGAAGACGTGCTCAACATCGTCGCCACGGAAAAACCCCTGGGTCTGATCCTCCAGTTCGGCGGCCAGACCCCCTTGAACCTGGCGGTGCCCCTGGGTAAGGCCGGCGTCCGCATCATGGGCACCGGCGCGGCGGCCATCGACCGGGCCGAAGACCGCCGTCTCTTCAAACAGATGCTGGCCAAGCTGGGCCTCAAGCAGCCCCCCAACGACACCGCCACCAGCGTCGAGCAGGCCCTGGCCATCGCCCATGACATCACCTACCCCGTGCTGGTGCGGCCGTCCTACGTCCTGGGGGGCCGGGCCATGCAGATCGTCTCCAATGATGAAGCCCTGACCAACTTCATGAAGTGGGCCCTGGAGGCGTCGCCTGAGCATCCCATCCTCATCGACAAATTTCTGGAAGACGCCATCGAAGTGGACGTGGACGCCATCTGTGACGGTAAGATCACCGTCATCGGCGGGATCATGGAGCACATCGAAGAGGCCGGCATCCATTCCGGCGACTCCGCCTGCGTCTTACCGCCCTTCACCCTGACCCGCTCCGTCCAGGCGGAAATCAAGACCCAGACCCGGGCCCTGGCCGCGGAACTGGGGGTCATCGGGCTCCTCAACATCCAGTTCGCGGTCAAAGGCGACCAGATCTACGTCCTGGAGGTCAACCCCCGGGCCTCCCGCACCGTGCCCTTTGTCAGCAAGGCGACCGGCGTCTCGCTGGCCAAGCTGGCCACCAAGGTGATGTTGGGCCATAGCCTGGCCGACCTCGGCTTTACCAAGGAAATCGAGCCGCCCTACTTTGCCGTGAAAGAATCGGTCTTCCCCTTCCGGCGCTTTCCCGGAGTGGACCCCCTCTTGGGGCCCGAGATGCGCTCCACCGGCGAAGTCATGGGGCTGGACGAAGACTTCGGCCTGGCCTTTGCCAAGTCCCAACTGGCTGCCGGCCAGGTCGTCCCGCTTTCCGGCGGCGTCATCTTCAGCGTCAAGGACGCGGACAAGCCCCAGGCCGTCACTTTGGCCCAGGGCTATCGGGCCGAAGGCTTCAAGCTCTTTGCCACCAGCGGCACTGCGGCGTACCTTCGGGAACACGGCCTTCCCGTCACGGAAGTCTATAAGGTCCGGGAAGGCCGGCCCCACATCATCGACCGCATCAAGAGCCATGAAATCTCCCTGCTGGTCAACACCCCCGAAGGGAGCGAAACCCCCGGCGATTCCCACTCCATCCGCCACGTGGCCCTGGACTACAACATCCCCTACACCACCACCATGGCCGCGGCCCGGGCCACCCTGGACGCCATCCGGGCCTTAAAACGCGGCAAACTGGAAGTGAAGAGCTTGCAGGAGTATCATGCGAAGATCAAAAAGCCCGCATGATCAAGGAGATCAACCGGCAATTAGAGATAGCTGATTAATAAGGTAGCCGCAGGCTTCAGCCTGCGCCCGAACTCGGTGGCACAGGCGTCTCGCCTGTGCTCTCATTAGAGGATAGATAAAATAAGCATCAGGGAAGAAGATTATGGCGAGACCTTTTATTAATCCCGCTATTGAGGGGAGGTTAGAAGAATTAATAAAAGAAGGTGAACAGCAGTGGTGGGAATATCAAAAGAAACCAGGTTTGATCAGAGACCCTGTTCGTTTCACTCAATGGACTACAAGTTGCATGAATTTACTTGATAAACTCTCTGTGACTTCAAACAGATTTGTAATTGAGTTTGAGACTTGGGCAAAACGTAGCGCCGGAAAAGAAATCAATATCGGGGCATCTCTTGGTGTCCTTAAAGCAGCTTTAGAAGAATATAAGCTTGGTCTGGCGATCGATTATCATCTTTCCGTTTCAGCCGTAGTTTTTGGAGATTTATTGTCTCAAGCAGAGTATCTTAATAATAAGGCTATTTCAGAGCTGCGGCAGTAATTGCTGGAGCAGCATTAGAGGAAGGCATTAAGGCAAGGGCACGCGCATCTGGCATTGAAATTAGCCCAAAAGATACTTTATTTCCAGTAGTTCATAAATTGATAGCTGCCAATGTTATTAATGAATTTGAATCAAGGAACATTGAGGCCATTGGTGATATAAAGAATAAGGCAGCACATGGAGGGGAATTTCCTTACTCTGCTGATGATGTAAAAATTATACAAGAACGAGTTTCAGATATACTTTCACGTTTAATGAGTGGATCATAAAAATTGTGTAGGTTGCGCACTGCGCACCAATAATGGTGGGCCGTCCCCGCCCTACATCAATAAACTCATCATGGTAGACGACCAAACCATCCAAGACCTCTGCAACCGCATCGTCCAGGACTTCCAGCCGGAGCGGATCATCCTGTTCGGCTCCTATGCTTATGGCAACCCCACGCCCGATTCTGACGTAGATATTCTGGTGGTTTTGCCCTTTGAGGGCAAAAATTTCTATAAATCAATAGAAATCCTCAACCGGGCCAACCCTGACTTTCCCATCGACTTGCTGGCCCGACGGCCAGACGACACCGAGCGCCGTTATCGTGAGGGCGACCCGTTGATTAAAGAAGCCTTGGAACGCGGCAAGGTCTTGTATGAACGACACCGTTAAAGAATGGCTTCAGAAGGCGGAAAAAGCCATGTAGGGCGGGCACTGCCCGCCGAATGTGAGGTAGCACAGGCTTTCCAGCCTATACAAAAAGCTTTGGTGATACAGGCGTCTCGCCTGTGCTGAAAAATTAGTAAGCGGGGGAGACGAACAAACTATCCAGGACTTATGGGTAACGACCAAGATTTGAGCTGACAATCATCAAACCGAGATCAGATTAGACCTGACCCTTGGGACTAATACTTTACATGTCGCCTGGGTCTTAGATCAAGCTAACATATCCATATCAATTCACTTTAATGGATTTTATCAGGGTGGATTGATAGCAGATAAAGTAATAGTGGCGCCAACTACCCCCGATCGCACTTTGGGGGCGTCGTACCCTTCCGGATGACTTCGTCCCGCAGTTGAGCCAGGCTCTCTCCCATGGTTAAAGATATGAGATATTTTTTCAGACGGCTGGGATTGCGCTGCTTCATTTGCAACAACTGTCGCCAGAACTGTCCTCGGCAATTTGCCACCATTCCTTGGGACCAGATGAGTCTCAGCAAGGTAATTATATCTTGCCAGCAGGACCAAAGGCTGGTGGGATTCTTGTTGACCGATGGGGGCACGGCCTCGCCTCTTTGTTTTGCCAAAGTCCGTCGGGTGGGGCGCATGGCCAGCAGGCTGCGGAACGTCCTGGCAAGGTACCCTGACCGTTCGTAGAGGCGGTCGACTGCATCCAAATATTCGGCCATGATATCTGACTCCGGCCGCGTGGGAAGGTAATTCATTCGGTCGCCGCTGCTGTTGCCGCTGGTCCGTTCCGGCAGCAGCCGCCCTTCTCGCTGCAGGCGATCCCAAAGAGCGGTATTGGGAAGAACTTGCAAGGTGTTCACCATGGCCAGGGGAATATTGTTCTCTTCCACAAACTTGCAGATGCGCTCCCCGGCCCCCGCCTCCTCACCGTCAAGGCCAATAATGAAGCTGGCGACTACCGACAGGCCGTTGGCATTGATTCTGGAAATGGATTGACTCAGAGGCTGATGCAAGTTTTGGTACTTGCGGCTGCGGGACAGCAACTCTACGTCCGGCGTCTCCACCCCCAGAAAAGTGAAGCTAAAGTTAGCCTCAGTAAGGAGATCGATCATCTCCTGGTCCTGCCCGAGATTGACGGAGGTCTGAGTCCAGAAATTGAAAGGTTCGCCGTGGCTTTTCATCCAGGGGATGAGCAGATTGAGTATTCCCCGGGCATGGTCCTTATTGCCGATGAAATTGTCGTCGCAGAAAAATACGGTACTCCGCCATCCCAGAGAGTAGATAGCCGAAAGCTCCATCAGGAGCTGTTCGGGGGCCTTGTAGCGGGGCTTGCGCCCGTAGAGATTGATAATATCGCAGAACTCGCAATTGAAAGGGCAGCCCCGGGAGGTCTGGATACCCAAGGTTAAGTAATCGGCAAAATTGAGCAGGTCGAAGCGAGGAGTGGGGGAGAACGTAAGGTCTGGCTTGGTGTCCTCCTTGAAGACGCTGCGCCGCCTTCCTTCCTTAAGCGCGGCCAGGAAGGGGGAGATGGTATGCTCGGCTTCTCCCTGGAAGAGAAAGTCGGCGCCTGCGTCCAGCACCTCCTCGGGCAGGGAGGTGGGATAAGGTCCGCCCACCACCACTGTCTTTCCGCGCCGACGCGCTTCGGCGATCAGGCTCAACAACCCCTCCCGCTGTACCAGCATCCCCGTGAGGAGCACCATGTCAGCCCACTGCCAATCGTCGTCCTGGAGGCGACAGGTATTCAAATCCACCAGGCGAAATTCCCAGTGTTGAGGCAAGAGCGCGGCAACTGTTATAAGGCTGAGGGGCGGCATGAGGGCCTTGCGCCCCGCAAGCTGACAACTTCTCTTGAAGGTCCAGAAGGAGAGAGGCAACTGTGGAAATATCAGCAAGGCGCGCATTGGCACTCTGGTTAAGCCGAGATTATGCGGCAGTCTTGGCTGCCCCTGTAAAAATGGTTTTTGGATATAGCTGCCCTGGGAGAATCCCCAAAGTTTCTGTTTCTGAGGCCGAATCCTCACTAAGGCATAATACCACAAAATCCGCTAGAAAATAATTTTCCCTGGATCCTATCCCTAGCTAATGACCCTCAATACTTCAATACTGCGGGGCTTAAGGACCCAAACCAACACGGTCCGGTAATAATGCAATCAAGGAGAAAAGAACGCATCACTCCTATGTGCAAAGTCAAGTTCAAAAGGTCCCGCGTTATCCGGTTAGAATCCAAACCTGTCTCTTATTCATGGTCCCCCGAGCAAGTGGGAACCGCTCTCTAGCTTGCCAAAACAGAATTATCTCAAGAATTATAAAAAGTTGTCGATTTGATCTGGATAGCGAGACTGACCTTTTGTGGGGGGGCTGGCAAAGTTTTATTTGAACATCCCCGATGCCCCCCTATCCCTTGATATTGCTACCCTTCATCGGAAAAACCTGTTATTATAGAAATAATTATCTCCCTATTAAGGATCATAGAAACCTGAGCATTTCCGGGCCCTGGCCGCAGAAATGGTTGACAGGGTTTTTTTCTTTTCTGGACATCGCCGCCGCATCCATTAAAGTGGGACGAGAGGCGCAACAGGCCCAAAAAGGCGGCATAACCGAATTCTTATGGTGACTCTTTTTAAATTTTGGGCGAGACGTCCCGCCAACCAGTCCCCATCCGGTGATTTCTCTGCGCACCCCGGCGGGACACCCTCGACACAGGGTTGGCACAACCCCGGTTCACCCTCGCTTTGTGCCGGGAAGACGGCGCTTGCGAGCGCAAGGATGCGGATCAATTTCAAGTAAATTCAGACAGATGGCAATTTGTTCAAAAATTTTTACCGATTTTTGGTCTTATTTTACCCTTAAAAGGACCCAAAAACCCGAAAAAATCACTTAAAACTCCGCCTCAGCATGGGGTGAGGAGCTATGAACAACACCCAGAACCCAGAACCCGAAAACCAAAACCCGGCAATCAGCTATTCGGATGAGCGCCCTAAGGAACACTGCGGCGTCTTCGGCATCTATGGCCACCCTGAGGCCGCCCGGCTCACCTACTTCGGCCTCTACGCCCTCCAGCACCGGGGCCAGGAGTCCTGCGGCATCGTCGCCGGCGACGGCACCCGGGTTACTATGCACCGGGGGCTAGGGCTGGTGCCCGAGGTCTTCAACCCCGGCATCCTGGACCAACTGCCGGGGCACCTGGCTATCGGCCACGTGCGCTATTCCACCACCGGTTCCACCATGCTCATCAACGCCCAGCCCTTCGTGGTGCAGCACCACGGCCAGATGATCGCCATCGGCCACAACGGCACCCTCACCAACGCCCGGGACATCCGCTGCCGCCTGGAAGAAGGGGGCTCCATCTTCCAGTCCACCATGGACACCGAAGTCATCGTGCACCTCATGGCCCGCCACCGGGGCGCCGATTGCGTCGAGTCCCTCATCAATGCCCTGGAATATGTGAAAGGTTCCTACTCCCTGGTGCTGTCCACCGCCGATAAAGTCATCGCCGCCCGGGACCCCCACGGCTTCCGGCCCCTGTGTATCGGACGGCTGAACGGCGCCTGGGTGGTGGCTTCCGAAACCTGCGCCCTGGATCTGGTGCAGGCCGATTACTGGCGGGATGTGGAACCCGGGGAAATCGTCGTAATAGATGAAAACGGCCTCCATTCCCACAAGCCCTTGCAGCCCGCCCTACCCCACTTCTGCATCTTCGAATACGTCTATTTCGCCCGGCCCGACAGCCTGGTCTTCGGGCAGAGCGTCTACCTGGTGCGCAAGCGCCTGGGCGCCGCCTTAGCCCGGGAACACCCTCTGGCCGCCGACCTGGTGATGCCTTTTCCCGACTCCGGCACCTACGCCGCCCTGGGCTACGCCGCGGCCACCGGCATTCCCTTCGAAATGGGGGTAATCCGCAACCATTATGTCGGGCGCACCTTCATCCAGCCGTCGCAGTCCATGCGGGATTTTTCCGTCCGGATTAAACTCAATCCCGTGCGGGGCATCCTCAAGGACAAACGGGTGGTGGTCATCGAAGACTCCATCATCCGGGGCACCACCACCCGCTCCCGGGTCAAGTCCCTCCGGGAGGCCGGCGCCAGGGAAGTGAGCATGGTGGTGAGCTGCCCGCCCCACCGCTTCCCCTGCTATTACGGCATCGACTTCTCGTCCAAAGGCGAACTCATCGCCTCCCAGCAGGAAGTCGACCAGATCCGCGACTTTCTCGGCCTCGATTACCTGGGCTACTTGAGCCTGGAAGGCTTGGTGGAGGCCACCCAGTTGAACCACAGCGACTTCTGTCTCTCCTGTTTCTCCGGAGACTACCCCGTGCCCCTGGAGGCCGACTTCTCCAAAACCTGCTTCGAAGACGACGTCTGCTCCCCGGCCCACAACGAGTCCATTCTGCCCCCGGTGTGCGGCCGGCCATGACAAAGAGAGGAGGAATCCCATGCCCGAGTGTGCCTGCGGTTGCGGCGAGGAGACCAAGCGGGGAAAGTATCTTCAGGGTCACGAACAGAAGCTGCGCAAACAACCGGAGGATAAGGTCGGCAGCCTTCAGCTCCTGTCCTCCCTGGTGAAGGTGACCCAAATGTTTGCCCGGGGCCGCAGGAGCCCGGATGAATTAGGCCGCCTGGTCAGACTTATGTCTCAAAAATGGTCCAGAGGAATCCCCATGAGCATGCGGATATGGTCTTCGACACATTCTGCCAGGACCTCCAGGTTGTAGCCCCCTTCCAACACCGTGATCAGCCGTCCCTGGGCGGTTTCCTGGGCGAGATCCAACATAAGCTGCGTCATGCCCCGGTACCCCTGCTTGGTGAGCTTCATGTGGGCCAGGGGGTCCTCGGCATGGGCGTCGAAGCCCGCAGAGATAAACACCAACTGCGGGGCAAACGGCCTGAGCCGGGGCAACGCCTCTTTTTTCAGGGCCTCCAGGTAATCCTCATCGCCGCTGCGGGGCGGAAAAGGCAAATTGAGGGTAAAACCTTTGCCCGCGCCTTTCCCCACTTCCCGGCGGTAGCCGGTACCGGGGTAGCAATGCTGCGGGTCCTCGTGCAGCGACACGTAAAACACCCGGGGGTCTTCCTCGAACAAGTGCTGGGTGCCGTTGCCGTGATGAACGTCCCAGTCAACGATGGCCACCCGCTCCAGGCCATAGTGTTCCAGGGCGTACACCGCGGCGATGGCCACGTTATTGAAAAAGCAGAACCCCATAGCCCGGTTGTGTTCGGCGTGATGCCCCGGGGGCCGCACCGCGCAGAAGGCGTTGTCCACCTGGCCGCCCATCACCGCGTCCACCGCCAGCATGACCCCGCCAACGGCCAGCAACGCGGTCCGGTAAGAATCCCGGCTTATGCCGCAATCCTGCGACTTAAAGATACGCTTACCCTTTTCGCAGGCCTCTTTGAAGCGCCGGATATATTCGGGATCATGGAGCCGCTCCACCCATAGCAGGGGCGCATAGTCGGGCCGGAGGCGGACCACCAACTCCAGCAGGTCGGCCTCCTTAAGCGCCGTATGTATCGCCTTCAACCGGTCGGGCCGCTCCGGGTGCCAAGAGCCGGGATCATGCAACAAATAGCGTTGAGCAAACACATAACCGGTGCGACGCATAGCTCTCTCCTGGTTGCCTGGGGTGCCCTTTGCAAGGGGCTATCCCAAGGTAACTTGGAGGGCCATGCGTTGTAAAGAGGTTTTGCGGGGGAGACTAATCCGCAAGGGTGGTAAGCCTCCCCATCCCTGGTAAACCGGCAACTACGCAGTTTCCAAGCGCTCTTCCACCACTTCCCACTTGACGTTCTTAAAGAAGGCCGCAATATAATCGGCTTTCTTGAGCCCATAATCCGTCATGTAGGCATGCTCGAAGACGTCCAGGATCAGGAGGGGACTGCAGCCGGCGGGATGCCCCACATCATGCTCATTGATCCATTGGTTGAAGATGAGGCCGTTCTCGATGTCCTGGTACATGATCACCCAACCGATACCCCGCATGCTCGCGGTGGCTTTAAAATCCTTGGCGCACATCTCTACGGAGCCGAACTGCTGTTTCTTTAACTTTTCCAGCTTGGGAGCCTTGGCCAGGTCGCCGTCGCCCCCCAGGTTCATAAAGTAGAATTCATGCAAGCGCATGCCGTTGAACTCCCACCCCAGCCGGCGTTTCAATTCGCCAAATTCGGGAGTGGTTTCTTTGCCCTCTTTCACCATGGCCGCCAGGATTTCCATAATCTTGTTCGTGTTATTGACATAGCCTTGATAAAGGGTGAAGTGGTTCTTGAGGAGGGTGTCGCTGAATCCCGGCATTCCCAATAAAAAAGAAAAATCTTTAGCTACATATGCCATAAGACCTCCTTGCCGATCCTTGGATCTGGATCACTTTTTTAAAAAGATAGTGCGGTGATTCCTCTATGCAAGGGAAGGAGGGAAATTTCCTCCTGGAAAAATTCAAGCCACAGGAATTTCTCCTCCTTAATTGCCGGATGATGCTGCAATTCGAGGCGCTCAAAACCTATCCCGGTCTGGGGTGGCAGGAGGAGTCAGGACGATTCGCCGGAGGCCGCCCAGGTTCGGTCCCCAGTGCCCAATGTTGTCCTTTTCATTGCATCGATGCTCGGGATTCAGTATAGTAAAAAATCTTCAGGGTTTAGTCGGAAAGTTCCAGGTCTTCGGGGTCCAGGAGGCTCTGTTGAATCAGGGCCGCTTCCATCTGGGCCAGGGCCTGCTTGAAGGCGGGATAGAGTCCTACCGCAAGGGACACCCCTTTGCGGGTGGGAACCCAATCCCCTTCCTGGTCCCCCGGCACGTGCACCCGAATGTCAATAAGGCGATGACCTTTATACTCAGACAGGGAAAGGAACACCGTTTCCCGGGCGTTTTTGGTAACTTGGCTGATGATTTCGGACATCATTTCCCCCTTGGCGGCTGCCTGAATCAGCAGCCTGATTGGACTTTGACTTCGCCTAAATTCCTGGCCTTGTCAACCCCTTTTTCCCATGCAACTCTATAATACTTTAAGCAGACGCAAGGAATCCTTCAAGCCCCTCACCCCCGGAAAAGTGGGCCTCTATGCCTGCGGGGTGACGGTTTATGACGACTGCCACCTGGGACACGCCCGCTCCTGCGTGGCCTTTGAAGTCCTGGTGCGCTATTTGCGGCGCCTGGGTTTCCAGGTCACCTGGGTGCGCAATTTCACCGATATTGACGATAAGATCCTGCGCCGGGCCCAGGAACAGGGGCGGTCCTGGCAAGAGGTTGCCGAACGCTATATCGCTTCCTTCCGGGACGATATGGCTGCCCTGGGGGTGCCGCCGGCCGAAATTGAACCCAAGGCCACGGAGCATATCCCGCAAATCCTCGCCCTCATCCAACGGCTGGTGGACCTGGGGTTTGCCTATCCCGGCGGGGGCGACGTCTTCTTCCGGGTGCGGCGGTTCCCGGGATACGGCAAGCTCTCGGGGCAGAAAATAGAGGACATGGAGGCCGGGGCGCGCATCGAGGTAGACCCCAACAAAGAAGATCCCCTGGATTTTGTCCTGTGGAAAGGCAGCAAGCCCGGGGAGCCGGCCTGGGACAGCCCTTGGGGACCCGGGCGGCCAGGCTGGCACATCGAGTGCTCCGCCATGAGCATGTATTACCTGGGTGAAACCTTCGACTTGCACGGCGGCGGCCAGGATTTGGTCTTCCCTCACCACGAAAATGAACTGGCCCAGTCGGAAGCCGCCACGGGCAAGCCTTTTGCCCGCTACTGGCTGCACCACGGCCTCCTCACCATTAACCAGGAAAAGATGTCCAAGTCCCTGGGAAACTTTTTCACGGTGAAAGAGGTGCTGGCCCGCTTTCCTGCCGAGGTCGTGCGCTTCTTCCTCATCAACTGCCATTATCGCAGCCCCCTTGACTTCTCGGACGCGGCCCTGGCCGAAGCCGAGACTGCGCTGCTGCGCCTCTATACCTGCCTGGCTCGCATCCAGGACGTGCTGCGGCCATACCCTAATCTGCAACGCCAGCATCCCGTCGATTCCTACCCCGACAGCCTGACCCTGGAGGAATTCCACCGCTTCGGGTCTTTGCGGGCCCGGTTCGACGCGGCCATGGACGACGACCTCAACACCGCCCAGGCCTTGGGCTACCTGTTCGAAACCGTGCGCCTGCTCAACCGCCTCCTGGAGGCCCCGTCCGACGATCCCGGTTACCTTACCATCCTCGACGAGATGTACGAGGAACTGGTAACCCTGGGCGCGGTGCTGAACCTCCTGCAAGCCGACCCCACAACCATGATCACCACCCTGCGGCAGAAGGTTGCGGACCTGAAGATCACCCCGGCAGAGATCGAACAACTCATCCAGGACCGTACCCAGGCCCGGAAGAACAAGGACTGGGCCCGGGCCGACGCCATCCGCAAGCAACTCATAGACCTGGATATCCTCCTGGAAGATACGGCGCAAGGGACCATCTGGAAGGTTAAAGGCTAAAAGAATATTCACACATAATTTACTATGGATAAAGAGAGTATAATTTTACTTGCCTCATTTATTTCTGCATTGGCAACTGTGGTTTTGGCATATCTTACTTCAAGATATGTAAAATTAACTTATGAGCCTCTTGCAAAATTCATAAAAATTGCCGGATGTAATAGTCAATAGCAAG
>DZCR01000079.1 GCA_022736495.1 Desulfobacca acetoxidans | reverse complement strand
AAGCCAACTATTATTAAGCCAACTATTATGTTGACAAAGGGCGCTACTTGAGTAATCATTCACAATCAGACCGGTTTGCGCCGGGAAGGGTATTGCTATGGCCATTGATCTCAACCTCGTGATCGGCGGCGCCGCCGGCCAGGGAGTCCATACCATTACGGGCCTCCTGGCCAAAATCATGGTGCGGCAAGGCTGCCAGGTTCTCTACGTCCAGGACTATCAATCCCGCGTGCGGGGCGGTCACCTCTTCAACCGCATCCGCATATCCGATCAACCTTTGGTATCCTCCCGGCAGGGCATCGACCTCTTGGTGGCCCTGAACCAGGAAACCGTGCCCCTCCACCAGGATGAACTGGCCCCCGGGGGCATGATCGTCTACGACGCCTCAGTGGTCAAGGAATTACCGCAGGGGGTGAGCGCCCTCGCCCTGAAGGCCGGCGAGCTTTTGCCCGACGCCAAAGCCGCGGAAGTGGCCATCAATGCCGGCGCCTCCGGAGCTATCCTGGGCCTCCTCAAGCTGCCCTTGGACCCCTTCCTGGCTCTGTTGCAAGAGACCTTCAAGGCCAAGGGCGCTGACGTGGCGGCCTGGAACCGCCTGGCCGCCGCCCAGGGTCACCAACAGGGGTCGGCAGTGGGCAATCATCATTCCCTGGCCGGGATTAAGGCCCCACCCCAACCCCGGCTTTTGCTCAGCGGCCACGAAGCCATCGCGGTGGGGGCCCTGGCCGCGGGCTTACAATTCGTCAGCGGCTATCCCATGACCCCTTGGAGCAGCGTTTTGAACGCGGTGGGGAGCCGGGCCGACCAATGGGGTGTGGTGGTGGAACAGGCGGAAGACGAGATCGCCGCCATCAATATGGCCCTGGGAGCCTCTTATGCCGGCGTCCGGGCCATGACCGGGTCCTCCGGCGGCGGCTTTGCCCTCATGGTGGAAGCCCTGGGCCTGGCCTCGTGCTCCGAAACTCCCCTGGTCATCGTGGAAGCCCAGCGCCCGGGCCCCAGCACCGGCCTGCCCACCCGCACCGAGCAGGGGGACCTCGCATTTCTGCTTTATGCCAGCCAAGGGGACTCCCCCCGAGCCGTGCTGGCGCCGGGCACCCCGGCCCAGGGCTTCGCAATGATGACCAAAGCCTTCAACCTGGCCGACCGCTATCAACTCCCGGTGATTGTCATCACGGATCAATATTTCGGTGACACCACGGTGACCTGCGAAGCCCATGACTTTCCCGGCGCAGTTGCGATCGACCGGTCCCTGGCCGCAGGCGAAGTTACCGGCGCCTACGAACGCTATGCCTATACCGAGAGCGGCATCTCGCCCCGCCGTCGGCCCGGCTTCGGCCCCGTGGTCGTGGCTGATTCCGATGAACATACCCCGGACGGCCACCTCACCGAAGACTTGCAGGTGCGGATCCAGATGCACGACAAGCGCCTGCGCAAGCTCAAGGGGCTGGTCCAAGAATTGGACGGCATCACCACCGCCGGACCGGCTGACGCCCCTTTAACCCTGGCCTGCTGGGGCTCCAGCCTGGGGCCGGTTAAAGAAGCGGTGGACCGTCTTAACGCCGGGAAGACCCCGGCCCGTATGGTCCATTTCAGCGAACTTTGGCCCTTCCCCGCCGCGGCGGTGACCCAGGCCCTGGGACGCCCCAAAAAACTGGTGATGGTGGAGATGAACGCCACCGGCCAGTGCAACCGCCTGTTGCGCCAGGAGACGGGGATTGCCCCCGATCACCTGGTTCTCAAGTATGACGGGACGCCTTTCACCCCGGAGTATATTCTCCGGGCGTTGGCCGGTGAGGCTTAAGGAGGCGCCATGCTGCCGCTGGAACTTTATCAAGGAATCGAGTCGGCCTGGTGCCCGGGCTGCGGTAATTTCGGCATGCTCAAGGCCTTCAAGCAGGCCCTGGCGGAGTTGGAAATCCGCCCCGAAGCTCTCGTGGTGGTCTCGGGTATTGGTCAGTCGGGGAAATTCCCCCACTATCTCAAGTGTAACACCTTTAACGGCATTCACGGCCGCACCCTGCCTGTGGCCACAGGAATTCGCCTGGCCAATCATGAACTGAAGGTGGTGGCCGCAGCCGGGGACGGGGACTGCTACGGCGAAGGCGGCAATCACCTCCTGGCCGTCCTGCGGCGTAACCCCGACCTCACCTTGGTGGTGCACAACAATCAGGTTTACGGTCTCACCAAAGGACAGGCCTCGCCCACCAGTGACCAGGGGTATAAAACCCTGTTGCAGCCCCATGGGGTCCCCTATCCGCCGCTGCATGCCCTGGCCCTGGCGGTGGCCCAGGACTGCTCTTGGGTGGGCCGGGGGTTTGCCGGGAAGGGCGAGCACCTCACCGGCTTGTATAAACAGGCCCTGACCCACAAGGGCTTTGCCTTGCTGGAAGTGCTGCAACCATGCGTAATTTTCAATAAGATCAATACGTACCAGTGGTACCAGCAGCGGGTTTATGACGTTGAAAAAGAACCGGATTACGATCCGGAAAACGAGCTCTGGGCCTATCAAAAGGCCAAAGAGTGGGGGGAGCGCATCCCCATCGGGGTGATTTATCGTCACCCCCGGCCCACCCTGGAGGAGATGCAGCCGGTGCTGAAGGCCGGCTCCTTAGTGCGGCAACAGCCAGACCGCTCCATAAAGGCGCTTCTGGCAGACTTCTTGTAAAGAGGAAAATGACAATGACGGCAGAAAAAGAATTGCAGTCCTGGGATATCCTCAGGGAGCCCAATCGCATTTTGCTGGAGGAAGACTACGGCTCTAAAATGAATCTTCTGATCTATGCCCTCACCTGGGCGGTGGAGATTGGCCTCTGTTTTGCCCTGGCCATCGCTTATCTCCGAGGGTAACCAGGGCCGCTTTGGCGGCGGCGATATGGCTACGCGGCCCTGAAATTCCGGGATGAATAGCTGGGTTTTGTTGCAAAAAGCAACACCTTACGACTCCCGGATAAGCTCGGTTTTTTTGAATATGGTTTATAAATTTTTTGCTGATCTCTTGAAATAAACGTGCATAGGACCTAAACTATACTCAGAAGAGAACCCTCAGCAGCAAATATTCCGCCGATTTCTTAAGTACCGGGAATCAGGCGGAAAAGTAGGCGCGAGGCAGGAACCCACCATTCCTGGGGGTTACCATAGGCACTGGCGTAAGTAAGTTCGCAGAGCCAAGGTACCTTATGTGGCGAAGGCTCAGGGAGGTGTGGTGAGATTATGATAAACGAATTGTTGGCTCCGGGCGGCAGCCTGGAAATGGTGGAGGGGGTTTTGCAGAGCGGCGCCAACGCTGTATATGTTGGGGCCAAAGGCTTTAGCCGCCGTAAGTGCGCCTGGGAGTTGGAAGACAGCCAGATCGGGGAAGCGGTTCGCATTGCCGCCGAGTACCAAGGAAAGATTCGGGTAGCCCTGAACGCCGAAATCCCGGTTGAAAAATTATCCCTGGTAGTGCAAAAGGTGGAAAAGTACGCCCGCTTCGGCGTCGAAGGGGTGATCGTGAAAACCCCCGCAGTGATGCAGGAAGTGCATCGGCGTATCCCGGAACTGGTCATTCACGCCAGCGTGGGCTGCAACATCCAGACCCAGGAGGAGATGGCCCGGTATAAGGCGTACGGCGCCACCCAGTTAGTGGCTTCCACCGAAATCGACACTGCGGCCAAACTGGCCCGGTTCAAACGGGAAGCCGACGAACTGGGGCTCCAGACCGAGATCTTAGTCCACGGCAACCGCTGCATCGGCGGGGTCGGAAACTGCATGTTCCATGAACTCATCGCCGATTCCTACATCCGCAAAGTTTATAAGGATGAGGACGGCAACGAGGTCGTAGAATATGAAGGGTGGCCTGATCGGAGCGGCAGCTGTTTCCGTCTGTGCCTGCTCACCGACGAGCAGCGTCGGAAAGTGTTGTCCAAGCGGGGGCAGCCGCTGGACAAGATCGAGGCTATCAACGAGCGGGTCCGGCAGCATCCGAACGTGGCTTTTGCCATCCTGGGTGATGAGTTGAAGGCCTACCTGGACCTGGGAATAGCCACCATCAAGGTCCAAGGCCGGGAATATGCCGTGGCCATGATCTCCCGCATGATCGGCTGTTACCGTCAGCTCATCGATGCCCATGCCCGGGGCGAAGATATTAACGGCCCCTTCTATCAGCGGCTTCAAGACACCCTGGCGATCTTGGTGGCTGAGCGGGATCAGGCCCGGATGGAAAAGACCAAGGAGCTCCACCGGCAAATTGTGGGATTGTAGCACCTGTTTATTTTGATATAAGGTGGTACCTCCGATTGTGCCACCCGGGAATTGGGAGGCAATCCTCGCTAATACCGCTCAGGTCTCTTTCCACACCTTGCGGCTGAGGGCGATCTTTTTGCGTACGGTGGCCCAGGTCGGTTTGGTAAGGAAGGAGTCCCGGTAGCGCGTCACCATGCGGGCAAACATCTCCCAGGGCACCGCAAAGGTGATTTCATCGGGCTTCAAAAACCGGCGGTCCGATGGGTCCCAACCGCCCAGCACTGCTTTCAGCAGCCCGCGCTCCAGGTATTTCAGGGGCCAGGCCACGATGTTGGAGCACCCCGCCCCGAAAGGCGACATCACCGCCTCAAAATCGTTGGTGACAAAAGTAGCCAGTTGGTTGAGGCCGCCGATGACCTCCCCCCGGGCAAAAAAGGTCACCACCTCTGGAGTCTCTTCCGGTGCAAACTGGCTCAAGCTCTTGAACACACAAAACTGGGCCGGGGCCGGCCGGGGATCCAACGTCTCAAAGAAGCGGCGGACGGCGGCGGGAGAGTCCAGGTAGCACTCGCCTTCCATAACGTTGGGGATGCCGGTGGACACATAGTGGATAATATATTGCAACTGCGGTTTTAAAAACCCCAGGTAAAAGGCGCCCCCCAGGCAGCCGAAACGGGCCTGATCAAAGTAGGCGGGCTTGCCCAGTTTCCGGGCCCGCCAGATGACCCCGATGACGCAGGAAAAATTTTGGAAGGTCGCGGCCCAATCCACTTCGCCCCGGGCTTCCATATCCACGTTGGGCAGAATGGCGCTCTGGGGGGAAAAGCCGTCGTTGGGCTCTACGGGGGAATAGATCATCCCCATGGGCTCTTCCGGCAGACCCAGGATTTCCAGAAAACCCGGCACCTCGGCCTGGATATCGGCTAAGAGAAGCATGATTCCATATCCTCCTGTTATCGCTAGTCATGTGGAGCAATCATGGCCATTGCACCCATCCCCAATGCAGGACAACCCTCGTGGGGCGCGCCCTTTGCGCCAGCGGCACTCCGGCCGCTTAGGCCCTCTTTGCCCCATCACGGGCTCTACAGGATACTATTTCCGCCTGGCCAGCAGAGTTAAAGTTTAAATGATATTAAGCATTTTTCGGGGGCAAGCAAGCGGGCGACCGGTAGCTAAACCCGCGGCCAGCCGCCTTGCGCACTTTTATTCCTTCTTGACATGTTAAACAATTTTTTTTAGGATGTACTAGTAGTGTAGTCCACAATACCTACACAAAATTTAGTATATAAATTTTTTTGAACGGATGGTACATATATGGCAGCCAAAGCACAAGATCCAGTAGGTCAAGTAATGGTTGTAGGAGCGGGGATCGCCGGGGTGCAGGCCGCCCTGGACCTGGCAAATTCTGGTTTCTTTGTTCATTTAGTGGAAAAAAAATCTGCCATCGGCGGGGTCATGGCCCAGTTGGACAAGACCTTCCCGACCAATGACTGCTCCATGTGCATCATTTCCCCCAAGCTGGTGGAATGCGGCCGGCACCTGAACATCCAGCTGCACACCCTGTCCGAAGTAAAGGCCATTGCCGGAGAACCGGGGAATTTCAAAGTTACCGTGGAGCAAGAACCCCGTTACGTCGACCCCGCTAAATGCACCGGCTGCGCCGCCTGTACCGAGGTCTGCCCGGTGCGGGTGTCCGACGAGTTCAACTTAGGGCTGGCGGAAGGCAGAGCCATTTATCGTCTTTACCCCCAGGCCATTCCCTCCACCTTTGCCATCAAAAAAGCGGACCGGGCCCCCTGCGTGCTGGCCTGTCCCGCCAATCTCAGCGCCCAGGGCTATGTCCAGCTGATCAAAGAGAAAAAATTCCCTGAAGCCCTGTCGGTGATTATGGACCGGCTGCCTCTGCCGGGCACCATCGGCCGCATCTGTCCCCACCCCTGCGAGACCGACTGCCGCCGCCAGGAAGTGGATGAGCCCATTGCCATCTGCGACCTGAAGCGCTTTGTGGCCGATGCCGCGGACTGGAGCAACCTGCCGGTGCCCGAGGCCCCCAAGAAGAGCGAAAAAGTGGCCATCGTCGGCGCCGGCCCTTCGGGTCTGAGCTGCGCCTACCACCTGGCCCTGCAAGGTTATCAAGCGGTGATCTTCGAGGCCGCGCCGGAAGCGGGCGGCTGGCTGCGCTACGGTATCCCGGAATACCGGCTGCCCCGGGAAGTCCTGAAGCAGGAAGTAGATTACATCCAACGCTGCGGGGTGCAGATTCACTATAATACTCCCATCGGCGGCGACCGCACCATTAGAAAACTGCTCACCAAAGACGGCTTTAACGCCGTATTCATCGGCGTGGGGGCCCAGGATTCCATCCGCCTGCCGGTGCCGGGGGCCGACGCCCAGGGCGTGCTGTGGGGCGTGGAATACCTGAAAGACTCGGCCATGGGCAAAAAGTTCGATCTGGCCGGCAAGAAGGTGGTGGTCATCGGCGGCGGTAATGTGGCCATGGATGTGTCTCGCACCGCCCGGCGCCAGGGTGCCAACGTCTCCCTGGTCTGCCTGGAAACCCGGGAAGAAATGCCCGCCTCCCCCTGGGAAGTGAATGAGGCCGGACACGAAGGCATCGCCATCGTCCACCGCTGGGGCGTCAAAAAGATCAACGCCGCAGGCGGCAAGGTCACCGGCCTGACCTTCAAGGCTGTGGAGCGGGTCTTCGACGCCGAAGGCCGCTTCTCCCCCACCTACTTTGAGGATAAAACCAGCACCCAGGACGCCGACGTGGTCATCATGGCCATCGGGCAGAAGACCAACCTGAAGTTCATCACCGAGGCCGACGGCATCGCTCTGACGTCCCGGGGTCTCATCGAGTGTGACCCGGCCACCAAGGAGACCTCGGTTACCGGCGTGTTTGCCGGCGGTGACGTGGAGACCGGCCCCTGGATCGCCATCGCCGCGGTGGCTGCGGGCCGGGAAGCGGCCATCTCCATCGACCGCTTTCTGTCCGGTAAGGACCTGAAGGCCGGCCGGGAGTTCCCGTTAAAACCCATCCCCAAGGACCAAGGCCGCTGGAACCCCATCCCGGCCAACGCTTTGAGGCGGCCCCGGGCCGCCATGCCCACCCAGCCGGTGGAAGAGTGGATCAAAAGCTTCAACGAGATCAACCTGGGCCTAACGGAAGCGGAAGCCGTGGCCGAAGCCGACCGCTGCATCAACTGCGGCATTTGTTCCGAATGCATGCAGTGCGTGGCGGCCTGCCAGGCCGGAGCCATAGCCCATGAACTGAGACCGGAACAACTGGAGATAGAGGTGGGCGCGGTCATCATGTCGCCGGGCTTCCAGGCCTTTGATCCCAAGAAATACGAGGCCTACCATTACGCCCAATATCCCAACGTGGTCAGCAGCCTGGAGTTCGAGCGCATCTTGAGCGCCTCGGGTCCCTTTGCCGGCCACCTGGTGCGGCCTTCGGACCACGCCGAGCCCAAGCGCATCGCCTGGCTGCAGTGCGTGGGCTCCCGGGATATGCGCCACTGCGACAACAGCTACTGTTCCGCGGTCTGCTGCATGTACGCCATCAAGCAGGCGGTCATCGCCAAGGAGCACAGCAAGGACCCCCTGGACGCCGCCATCTTCTTCATGGACATGCGCACCCATGGCAAAGACTTCGAGAAATATTACTGGCGGGCCGAGGAGGAACACGGCGTTCGCTTCCTGCGCTCCCGGGTCCACAGCATCGATCCGGTGCCGGGGACCTCGGATGTGGCCATCCGCTACCTTACGGAAAAAGGCGAGTTGAAGGTGGAAACCTTTGACATGGTGGTCTTGTCGGTGGGTCTGGAATCCTCCCCCGAAGCCCTGCGGCTGGCGAAAGACTTGGGGGTCGAAGTCAAGCCCGACACCCACTTTGCCAACACCTCAGTCTTTACCCCGGTCAACACCAATAAACCCGGGGTGTATGTCTGCGGCTCCTTTCAGGGCCCCAAGGACATTCCCCAATCGGTCATGGAGGCCTCGGCCGCGGCGGCAGCCGCGGGCGAACTCCTGAACGCCGCCCGGGGCACCGCCATCAAGGTGCCGGAACTGCCGCCGGAGATCAACGTCACCGGCCAGGAACCCAGGGTCGGCGTCTTTGTCTGCAACTGCGGGATCAATATCGGCGGGGTCATCAACATCCCGAAACTTACCGAATTCGTGGCCACCCTGCCGGGAGTAGCCCTGGCCGACCAGAACCTGTTTACCTGCTCCGCCGACACCCAGGACAAGATCCTGAACGCCATTAAAGAGAACAAGCTCAACCGGGTGGTGGTGGCCTCGTGCAGTCCCCGTACCCATGCTCCCTTGTTCATGGAAACCCTCCAGCAGGCCGGGCTCAATCCCTATCTCTTTGACATGGCCAACATCCGGGACCAGGACTCCTGGGTCCACATGCACGAGCCTGAAAAAGCCCTGGAGAAGGCCAAGGAACTGGTGCAGATGGCCGTGGCCCGGGTCACCCAACTGGAGCCGCTGGAGAAGATGACCTTCCCGGTAACCAAGGCCGCCCTGGTGATCGGCGGCGGCGTCGCCGGCATGGAAGCAGCCTTGTCCATCGCCGACATGGGCTTCACGTCCTACGTGGTGGAAAAGGGCGACACCCTGGGCGGTCAGGCCCGGAACCTGGTGGTCAGCTCTCGCGGCTATGATTACCAGGGCTACCTGGATGACCTGATCAAGAAGGTGGAGGCTAATCCCAACGTCGAGATCCTGTTCAACTCCACCGTCAAAGACTTCAGCGGGTTCATCGGCAATTTCGCCACCATGGTGGCGACCCCGCAGGGCGAACGGCGCCTCGAGCACGGGGTGACCATTATGGCCACTGGCGGTCAGCCATACAAACCCGAGGAATATCTGTACGGCGCCAACCCCAACGTCATGACGCTCTTTGAGATTGATAAGCTCATCAATGCCAAAGACGCCAAGGTGACCGGCGCCCAGCAGGTGGCTTTTATCCAGTGCGTGGGCTCCCGGGAACCCCAGCGGCCTTACTGCAGCCGGGTTTGCTGCACCCATTCGGTGGAAAGCGCCATCGAACTGAAAAAACTCAATCCCAATATGGATGTCTTCATCCTCTACCGGGATCTGCGCACCTACGGAGAAAAGGAACTGCTCTATAAAGAGGCCCGGGAATTGGGGGTCATGTTCTTTCGCTTCGACCTGGACGGCAAGCCCCAGGTGGAACAGACGGCCGACGGTACGCTTAAACTGACCATCACCGATCCCATCCTGGATCGCCCCGTGGTCTTAAAGCCCGATGTGCTGGCCCTGGCAGGGGCGGTGTTGCCCAATCCCACCGAAGAGTTGGGGGAGTTGTTCAAGGTGTCCCGCAACGCCGAGGGGTTCTTTGCCGAGGCCCACGCCAAGCTGCGGCCGGTGGATTTCGCCACCGACGGCATCTTTTTGGCAGGTCTGGCCCATTATCCCAAACCCGTAGATGAGTCCATCGCCCAGGCCAAGGCCGCGGCAGGCCGGGCCGCCACCATCCTGGCCCAGGAGCAGGTGGAGGTAGAACCCATCGTCTCCATGGTGGACCAGTCCAAGTGCATCGGCTGCGGCCTGTGCGAGGCCAGTTGTCCCTTCGGGGCCATAAAGCTGGTGGAGGTGGCGGGCAAAGGCTGGCGGGCGGAAAACATCTCCGCTCTGTGCAAGGGCTGCGGTATCTGCGCGGCGGGTTGCCCCCAGCGGGCCATCGACATGGCCCATTTCCGGGATAAGCAGATTCTGGCTTACATTCACAAGGCTGCTTAAGAGGACTGAGTCCCTAGCCGGAAAGCGAGCGCATCCCGCCTTTTCGCCGTGGAGAGAGAAAAAACTTTTGGCAATAAGTATAAAAGGAGTCGGTTGATGAGCAACGAATTCGAGCCGAAAATCATGGGCTTTCTCTGCAATTGGTGCGCCTATGCCGGGGCCGATACCGCGGGGATCGCCCGGTTTCAGTATCCTGCCAACCTGCGCATTATGCGCACCATGTGCACCGGCCGGGTAGACCCCATGTATGTCATGAAAGCCCTGGAAAAGGATTATGATGGGGTCTTTGTCTTTGGCTGACATCCTGGAGACTGCCATTACCTGGAAGGTAATATCTATGCGGGCAAAAGGATGGATCTGGTGCGCTATCTGTTGGAAATCTCGGGTATTGGCCAGGATCGCCTGCAGGTCCGCTGGGTCAGCGCCACCGAGGGCCAGCAATTTGCCGAGTATGTCACTCAGCTCACCGAAGTGGTGCAAAAATTGGGCCCCCTGGATCGCGACAAGATGGCGCTACAAATTGCGGCAGTGAGCCGGGCCATCGACAGCGCTGATCTCAGATGGCTTTTGGGCATGCAGCGTCAACTCACCGAGCGGGAAAATGTCTATCATGACCGGCTGGACCCCGCCACTTACGAGGAGATGCTGAAATCTGCCGCCAAAGAGGAGTACTATCGGGGCCTGATCTATGCGGCTTTGAAAGCCGGGCCTAAAACCGTGCGGCAGATCGCGACCTTAACCGGCTTGCCCATCTACACCATCTCCTTGCGTTTGAATGACCTGGAAAAAATTTCCCTGGTGAGCATCATGGGGCATGAGGGCCACAGTCCCAAATTTGGCGTCCTGGCGGCCTAACCCCCTTTAGGGGAAATTCGCCTGCCAATAATTCTTTGGAAGAGGAACAACATATGACGCAGCAAGATAATAAAAAAGTCGGGGCTGCCCTGGTATTAGGCGGCGGGATTGCCGGGATGCAGGCCTCCCTGGACCTGGCCAATGCCGGGATCAAGGTCTACCTGGTGGATCGCTCCCCTACCATCGGCGGCGTAATGGCCCAACTGGACAAGACCTTCCCCACCAACGACTGTTCCATGTGCATTGTCTCCCCCAAGCTGGTGGAGGTGGCCCGCCACATCGATATTGAAACCATCACCAATTCGGAGCTGGACTCCCTCACCGGGGAAGCGGGAAATTTTAAAGCAGTTTTAAAAAATTATCCCCGTTACATCGACTTAAAGAAGTGTACCGGCTGCGGCGTCTGCCGGCAGACCTGCCCGGTCAAGGCGGTGAATGAATTCAATTATGGCCTGGATCGCCGGACCGCCACCTATATCCGATATCCCCAGGCGGTGCCCCTGGCCTACGCCATCGACCGAGACGTCTGTATCGGCTGCGGCCTGTGCGAGAAAGTCTGCCTGGCCAAGGCTGTCAAGTACGACGATGAGGTGAGGGAACGCGAGTTGGCGGTGGGCGCGGTGGTTTTGGCCCCAGGCTTCACCCTCTTCGATCCCCGTCGCCTGCCTGGTTATGAATACAGCGAATCTCCCAATATCGTCAGCAGTATGGAATTTGAGCGCATCTTGAGCGCCACCGGGCCGTTCCAGGGCCATGTCATGCGCCCCTACGACCGGGATGAACCTACCAAGATCGCCTGGCTGCAATGTGTGGGCTCCCGGGATGAAAAAACCAATCCTTACTGCTCTTCGGTGTGCTGCATGTACGCCATCAAGCAGGCGGTCATCGCCAAGGAGCATTGCAAGGAATACAACCTGGATACCACCATTTTCTTCATGGACATGCGCACCCATGGGAAGGATTTTGAGAAGTATTACTGGCGGGCCGAACAGGAAAGCGGCGTGCGCTTTATCCGTTCTCGGATTCACAGTCTGGATCCCGATCATGAGACCGGCAATATCCACGTCCGCTATCTGTCGGAAGATGGGACTGTCAACGTGGAAGAATTCCATCTGGTGGTCCTCTCCTGCGGCCTGGAAGTCTCTTCCCAGACCATGCAACTGGCCGATAAACTGGGAGTTGAAATCCAGCCGGAAACACATTTTGCCTGGACTTCGCCTTTTGCGCCGGTGACCACCAATAGGCCGGGGGTCTTTGTCTGCGGGGCGTTTCAAGGTCCCAAGGATATCCCCCAGTCGGTGATGGAGGCCTCGGCCGCCGCCGCGGCTGCGGGCGAACTGTTGGCCCCGGCCCGGGGCACCGAACTGAAGGTCAAAGAACTGCCGCCGGAGCAGGACGTCGAGGGCCAAGAGCCTCGGGTCGGCGTCTTCGTCTGCAACTGCGGCATTAATATCGGGGGCGTGATCAACGTCCCGGTCCTCACCGAATACGTGGCCACCCTGCCGGGGGTGACGGTGGCCGACCAGAACCTGTTTACCTGCTCCACTGACACCCAGGGCAAAATTCTGAATTTCATCAAGGAGCACAAGCTCAACCGGGTGGTAGTGGCGTCTTGCAGCCCCCGGACCCACATGCCCATGTTCCAGGAGACCGTCCGGGAGGCGGGCCTCAACCCCTACCTCTTCGAGATGGCCAATATCCGGGACCAGGACTCCTGGGTGCACATGCATGAGCCGGAAAAAGCCCTGGAAAAAGCCAAGGACCTGATCCGGGGCGCGGTGGCCCGGGTGGTAATGCTGGAACCCTTGCACAAGCAGGCCTTTCCGATCACCAAAGCCGCCCTGGTCATCGGCGGCGGAGTCGCCGGCATGGAAGCGGCCCTCTCCGTCGCCGACATGGGCTTTCAGGCCTATCTGGTAGAAAAGGGCGATAAATTGGGCGGTCAGGCCTGGAACCTGGTGACCAGCGCCCGGGGCTACAATTATCGCGGCTATCTGGAAGAGCTGATCAAAAAGGTGGAGACGCACGCCAACATCGAAATCATATTTAACTCCACAGTTAAAGATACCAGCGGCTTCATCGGCAACTTCGCTTCTGTCGTCCAGACACCCAAAGGTGAGCGTCAGTTGGACCACGGCGCCACCATTATGGCCACGGGCGGTCAGCCTTATAAGCCGGAAGAGTATTTGTACGGCGCCAACCCCAAAGTCATGACGCTCTTTGAAATCGATAAGCTCATCGCCGCCAAAGACCCCAAGATTAAGGAGGCCCAGGAGGCGGTCTTCATTCAGTGCGTCGGCTCCCGGGAACCCGAGCGCCCTTACTGCAGCCGCCTGTGCTGCACCCATTCGGTGGAAAGCGCTATCGAACTAAAAGAGCTCAACCCCAATCTGGATGTATTCATCTTGTATCGCGATTTACGCACCTACGGGGATAAGGAACTGCTCTACAAAAGGGCCCGGGAACTGGGGGTCATGTTCATCCGCTTCGATCTGGACAGCAAGCCTCAGGTGGAACAGACGCCCGACGGCAAGCTCCAGCTGACCATTACAGATGCCATTCTGGACCGGCCGGTGGTTCTGCAACCAGACCTGCTGGCCCTGGCTTCTGCGGTGCTGCCCAACCCGGTGGAAGACATCGGCGAAATCTTCAAGGTGCCCCGGAACGCCGAGGGCTTCCTCAACGAGGCCCATGCCAAGCTGCGCCCGGTGGATCTGCCCTCCGACGGCCTCTTCTTGGCGGGGCTGGCCCATTATCCCAAGCCCATCGATGAAACCATCGCCCAGGCCAAGGCGGCCGCAGGCCGGGCCGCCACCGTCCTGGCCAAGAGCGTCGTGGAAGTGGGCGGTATCGTGGCGGTAGTGGATCAGGACAAGTGCGCCGTGTGCCTCACCTGCGTGCGGGTCTGCCCCTTCAACGTCCCGGTCATTGATTACACCGTGGATGCGGCCTACATTGATCCGGCCAAGTGCCAGGGTTGCGGCGTGTGTCCCTCGGAGTGCCCGGCCAAAGCCATTACCTTGAAAAACTTCACAGACTCCCAGATCATTGCCCAGGAAGAGGCTCTGGCTGCGGGATAACAAGAGGAGGAGTTATGACTGCTGCATGGTCTCCTAAAATCATCGGCTTTTGTTGCCGCTACTGAGCATACAGCGCTGCGGACCTGGCAGGTTCGATGCGGCTCCAATACCCCCCGGATATCAAGGTCCTCCTGTTGCCCTGCACCGGACGGGTGGACATCATCCACTTGCTCAAGGCCTTCGAGGCCGGAGCCGATGCCGTCTTTGTGGCAGGCTGCCTGGAGGGCGAGTGCCATTATCTTATGGGAAACATCCGGGCCAAAAAGCGGGTCAACAAGGTGAAAAAGGATCTCGTCCCCATGGGACTGGAACCGGAACGCCTAGAGATGTTCAACCTGTCCTCCTCGGAAGGGCCGAAATTCGCCGCCCTGGCCAAGGAAATGGTGGAGCGGGCCTTAAGGTTGGGCCCCAGCCCCACTAAACCTGAGGAACGCGCGGCCTGGCTCGCCAGCCAACCCAAAGCCGCCGAAGGCTAAAGCTAAGAAAAGGAATTGGGGGAGACGCCAAGAGGTGGCACAGGCGTCTCACCTGTGGATATCTAAGCCCTCACCCAAACCCTGGTAGAGGCGATTCGGCAGGTCGCCTGAGTATAGGGTGCGTCCCACCCACCACACAAAAAAGGAGAGCCCTGGGCTCCCTTTTTTATACCCAGGTTCCCAAGCTCCTGCTTGGGAACGCCACTTCCGCATAAACATTGCTTGGGCGCGACTCGGAAAGGCGGGCCTTCGTGCCCGCCAAGATTAGCTGTAGTAGGGAGCTGAAAAAGGTTCGGGTTTTCGCGCCAGGGATAGTTTTTTTGTCGTCCCACTTGCCAAATACTGCTTCAGAAAGCTAAAATATTACCGTTGCCGGAGTGGTGGAATTGGTAGACGCAGGGGACTCAAAATCCGTTTAAAGTGATTTTATAAGTTATTGAAAAAACTATAACTAC
>DZCR01000078.1 GCA_022736495.1 Desulfobacca acetoxidans | reverse complement strand
CGGCCGGGGCCTTAAGCCCCGTAATTATTACGGCCAACCCGCCCCGGCGCCGGGCCGCTCCACCGCTGCTCCTCCGGCCACTCTCTAAGTCCAACGGTTCCCATCTTCCGGCCAACTCGATGGCATTTGGTTATGGGACCCCTCTCCCATAATGTTGCAATTCTGCCAGCGTCACCCCCTGCACCGGTCCGGTCCGCATCAGCCAGGTAAGGAACGTCCGGATCTTGCCCACGAACTGTTGGACCGCGGCCTCGGTGGGGAAGAGCCGACTGGCCCCGGGTTTGAGTTCCGAAGAATGAAAAAACATGGTGAGCACCCGCCCCCCCCGGCGCCGATGGAGCTGGGCCGCCAGTTGCATGGAAGCCAGGGGATACCAGGCCGGTTGCACCCCGGCCGCGCCCACATATCGGAAGGAGTTTCGCAGACGCCGCCCCCAGACCGGCGGCAACACTGCGGCCATCCGCGTCAGTAACTCCGGCGTTCCGGCCACCACCGGCACCATCGTGACGGGAACCTCCATCAGTCCGTGGTGGTTTAGTCCCGGGACTTGCAGCAAAAACGGGTCCGCCGGGGCGAGGAAATGACCGGCCTCAGCCCCCTTGGGCGTGAGAGGCGCCACGCTGCTGTCCACCGCCAGGCCAAACTCCGGCAACAGCCCCCAAACCTTAAGCCCTGCGTCAAACCGCCCCATGCGAAAGGACCGGGGCGCGCCTTCCAGGTTGGTCCGTATCTGGGAGAGCAGATTGGCGAATTTGTCCCGTAGGAGTTCCCGGGGCAGCCTCTCGGAGGGCACCGGCTCGGGCTCCGGCGGGTCAAAAAAAGGCGGAGTGTTCCAGGGATGGAGATGGACCCCAATCTCCGCTTTATAGCGGTCCCGCCACTGGCTCAGAACCCGGCAGGCTGCGGCGTCCCGTGCCACCTGGTAGGTGACCAGAAGCGTCAGGGGCAGGCCGAATTCCTGGGATATGAACGCCAGGCGTTCCAGTTCCGCTACGTTGGTCACTCCCGGGGGCGTGCGGGGATAGTGCCCGAAGAACAGCCCTTCTTCTTCCACATCGATGGAAATCACCAGTTTCATGGGTCAGCCCCGCCGCCGGCCTTTGCATTCCGTCCCACGAGGCTCATCTCAGGTTTAGGACTACCTTGAGGCTCTGGTGATGGCGCTTGTCGAAGGCGGCCTGAAAAGCCTCACGGTACTCCCCCAGGCGGAAGATATGGGAGACCAGCCCCCGGTAAGGGTAATCCCCCCGGGCTAGCAGTTCCACAGCCTTTTCATAGGTGCGGATTTTTTCTCCCTGAAAGACGCTGTAGGCATACATGGCAGAGCCGGTGAGCGTCAGCTCCCGAAACCACAGGCTGGAGAAGTCCACCGGCCCCAGGGTGCTGGCGGTTCCCACCAGGACGTAAGTGCCCCGGCCGCGCAAGGCCAAAAGTCCCTCCTGGAGTGAGGTGCGAGCGCCCACGCAGTCAAAGAACAGGTTGGCGCCGCCTTCCAGGTTGCCGCCCCCCAAAGTGGTGGGCACCAGGCGGGCTCCCACGGCCTCTCCCAGTTCGGCCCGGCTGGGATTGGACAAAACGACGTCCGCGCCGCCTTCCCGGGCCAGTTCAGCCTGGAAAGGATAGCGGGCCACCGCCACCAACCGGGCGCCGGAACCCAAGGCCCGCAACAGGCGAATCAAATGCTGGGCGATGATGCCGGCGCCATAGATCACCACGGTATGCCGGTCCTCGGGAAAGTGCTCCAGGACCGGCTGCAACGCCGAAGCCAGAGAATCGGTGAGCACCGCCACCTCATCGGGGACGTGGTCCGGCACCCGCACCAAGCGGCTGGGATGGGCCGCCATCCACTCGGCCATGCCGCCCCCCACTCGCTGGGTAAAGCCCAGGATAACTCCGGGAGCCAGGTCGCCTTTTAGAAAATTTTCGCAAAGGTTGTACCGGCCCGCAGCACAAGAGGCGCACGGCGGCAGGCCTCTGGCTTCGCAGGGCAGGACCGGCTCCACCACCACCCGGTCACCGGGCCGCCAGGCCGACTCCGGGGGGGACTCCGCCACTTCGGCCATCACTTCGTGGCCCAACACCGCGGGCTGGGACGCATAGGGTTCCAGCAAAAAAGACTCGGCCCCTTTCAGTAGGTTCAAGTCCGAGCCGCAGATGCCGCACATAAGGGGTCGCAGTACCACCCAGGGAGGCCCGGGAGGGTTGAATTCCAGCGTTTGCAACCGGAGGGGCGCCAGCCGGCCAAAAAAAGTCCGGGGCCAGAAGCGGTTCAGCCCTTTGGCCAGCAGGTAGCGGGGTACCGAACGGTAATATACCAATGCTTTCATGAGATTAGTATCATCGTAAGACAGGTTTCATGTCTAACCATATGTATTTGGTGTTTGTTTTGCTTTCAACTGAAAACCGCAAATTGAGAACAGTATTAAGGACTCTGTTCCGGTGCGAGACGCTTGTCAAGACCATTCTTGCTCCAAAGGGTTGGGGATTCCGCCATCATAGGGTATAATGGCAAATAGAGCGAATGCCAAAAATTCTTTCCCTTTATTCCCCTCTCTCCTGGCGGCAGAGGCTCAGAGTGGGGGGTAACTCAGAAAAGACTTTTGGCAATGAGTATAAATCGGGACTTACCCGCCCCGGTGCGCTTATTATATCAAATATCGAGGCATGCAGATTTCATGGATACCCGAAGCATGATTGCGCTGGGAGTGGTAGCGAAAAATTTCCGGCGTCTGGCAAAGCATCCCTGGATCGCCAGCAAATTGGCGACAATCCAGGGCGAAAAGTGGCTCTTCAACCTGCTCTACCCCCAGGCCCAAAACGGGAAGGCCCGGAAGATCCGCCAGTTGAGCTTACGCATCACCGACATCTGCAATCTGCGCTGCCACACCTGCGGGCAGTGGGGCGACCAGGGTTTTTTGCACGGCAGCAATCTGCGGGAATTGAAGCAGAATGAAGTCTCCCTGGATCGTTACCTGGAAGTCCTGAGGGACCTGGTGGGTCACGGTCACCATCCCACGGTTTATCTGTGGGGCGGTGAACCCATGCTGTATGAAGGGTCGCTGGAGTTGATCGAAGCGGCCACCAAACTTAAGCTGCCCACCGCCATCGCCACCAACGGCACCCGGGTTGCCGCAGCCGCGGAGCGGCTGGTCCGGGCCCCCATGTTTCTTCTGCAGGTTTCCATTGACGGCCCTGATGCCGCCCGGCACAACCAGGCGCGCCCGGGGGTGGGGAGCGCCGATAACTTTGCCGATATTCAGGCCGCCCTGGCCGCAGTGGGCGAGGCCCGCCGGGACCGCCGCAGCACCCTGCCGCTGATTGCTTCTCTCACCACCGTCTCCCAGCATAATTTCCGGAACCTGGTGGATATTTACGAGTCCTTTCGGGACAAGGTGGACTTCTTTATCTTTTACCTGTCCTGGTGGATCGACCCAGAAGGGGTGAAGAATCACGAGGCCGACTTTACCCGGCGCTTCGGCTTTCCTCCCACGCTGCATCGGGGTTGGGTGGGGAACTGGCGCCCCGATGATTACCGGGAGTTGGACCGCCAGTTGCAGACCGTCCTGAAGATGTCCCGGTCGGCCACCGCGCCCCCGGTCTCCCTGATCCCCGCAGTGGTCGGGGAGGATAACCTGCGCACTTATTATACCGACCACCAGGCCCGGTTCGGCTTCAATCAGTGCATCTCCATATTTTCGGCCGTAGAGGTCGACAGCAATGGCGATCTCTCACCCTGCCGGGATTACCATGACTATGTGGTGGGCAATATCAAAGAGGCCACCATTACCGAACTGTGGAATTCCCCGGCCTACGTGCGTTTCCGTCAGAGCCTGACCACCGAGGGTCTGATGCCCGCCTGCTCCCGCTGTTGCGGCCTGATGGGCTATTAACATGCCGAGAGCTTTTGGGGGAGAGGAGAAGGAGCGAATAGACCCTTCCCCCTCCCTCAAACCCCATGCCCGCCCCGCCCGTTTAGTATTCCTCCTGCAAGATTTGACTTTCGGCGGCACCCAGCGCCAGACCCTGGAGTTGGCCCGACGGCTGAACCCGGCGCGGTTTCAGGTGGAGATCTGGGTGCTGGCCGCCGGCGAAGATTTCGCGCCTTTAGCCCGGCGTTACGGCCTCCCCGTGATTCGGCTGGGCCGGCGCCATCAGGTGGGCCCCCTGGCCTTGGCCCGCCTGGGGCGGCGGCTTCTGCATCAGCCCCCGGACGTGCTCCTGCCGCTCACCGTGGTGCCCAATATCTGGGGCCGGGTGCTGGGCCGCCTGGCCAAAGTCTCCCTTATTGTCGGCAATTGCCGGGGCGGCGGGGCTCCCCAGCGCCAGCACGAGCGCTGGCTCTGGCCTCTGGCCCACCATATCCTGTGCAACAGCCGGGCCATTAAGTCTGTATTAACCGAGCGCTGTGGGGTCCCGGCCGCCCGCCTCACCTCCATCCTCAACGGGGTGGATACGGAGTTTTTTCAGCCGCCCGCCGCTCCGGCCGCAGGCCCCCCTCGGGTGTTGTCCGTAGCCCGGCTGGTGCCGGATAAAGACCATGACACCCTGCTGGCGGCCTTTCACCTGACGGCCCCGGTCCACCCCGAGGCGGAATTATGGCTGGTGGGAGATGGCCCCCGCCTGGCCGCGCTGCAGGCGTTGGCCCAGCGGCTGTCCCTCTCAGATCGGGTCAAGTTTATGCCTCCCCAGGAGGACCTGCGCCCCCTGCTGCATCAGGCGGCTCTCCTGGTGCTCAGTTCCCGGACCGAGGCCCTGCCTAACGTGCTCCTGGAGGCCATGGCTGCAGGCTTGCCGGTGGTGGCCACCCGGGTGGGCGGGGTCCCCGAACTGGTGGATCACGGGCATACCGGCTGGCTGGTAAATCCTGGGGACGCGACAGACCTGGCCGCGGCCTTAAGCCAGGTGCTGTCAAACCCCGACGCCCGCCAAACCCTGGGCCGGACCGGCAGGCAGCGGGCTGTGCGCGACTTTTCCCTGGAGACCATGGCGCAGCGCTTCGAGGTGGTCCTATGCCGACTCCTCAAGGAAACGAGGCGCTAAAACCCTGCCTTTAAACCCTCAAGCCCTCGTTCCCAAGTTGCACTTGGGAACGCCACTTTCCACCCAAGCTCTGCTTGGGCACCGCCCGTAGGGGCCGACCTGCGTGTCCCCTCTAACGGTGCGCCCCGCGACAGAAAAAACCGGTTTTGAAATCGCTTCTCAATAATCCAGCTTTTTCTCCCGGATAAACTGCTCCACCCGCGCGTAGATCTCTTCATTGCCGCAGAAATGGCCGGTCTGGATATTCTCACGGTAGTGGCCCAGGCGGGCTTCGAACTCAGGGATGATCTCAGGGGGGGGAGAAAATCCGGTGAAAGAGCGGCCATATCCCAGGCGCTCGATATACAGGGCGTTCAAGAACTGTTCGAAGGCGTTTTTGATGGGAAAAGAGATCACCGGCTTGCCGTAAAACAGGGCCTCGGACATCAGGGTGTGGCTGCCCCCGCAAACCACGTACCGGCAAGAAGAGAGATCGTCCAGAAACCCCGACTCGGAGTTTTTCTTGAAATGCAGGTTGCCTTCAATGCGCTCCTCATTAAAGCCGTAAACCATCACCTTTGAGGGAATGGCGCTCAAAAATGGGAAGAAGCGCTTGAAGGTGGTGTAGCCCTGGTAGGCCACCACATGGTCGCCCAGGGTGGGCCGCCGCTGGAGCACGCTTTCCCGCAAAAGCGGCGGCAGAACTTTAGCCCTGGCCCCAGGTTTCACCAAGGTTTGGAAGAAGGAGATCACCAGATAATCCGTGGCCCGGCTGAACATGGAGGCCACGGCAAAGCGTGTGGACAGCAAACTCGGATACTGGGTCCAAGGAACCCGGTGGCGGCAACAGGTGATGATATGTTGATGGTCGATGGACAGGCAGGGGACCCCGGCCTTGTGCGCCGCCCGGGGCAGGAAATATTCATAATCGGTCAGGGTGACATCGGGTTGGAACCGGTCCATGAAGTCTAACAGCCGGCGGATGTGGCCCCGGGATTGACTCCTGACCTTCAGGCTGCCGATGACCGTGGCGAGCGCGTCCACCCGGTGGCCCCGAATGACCGTGGGGGGGTTCGGACACTCCTCCACGTTGAATTCCGACCCCAGGATGGCGGCCCCGGTATCGTGGCTGACAAACAGAAACTCGTGCTCGGCGAAGTGCCGGGCGATAGTCAGAGCCCGGACCGCGTGGCCGTGTCCGGTGCCGTGGACCCCATAGAGAATTCTGGCCATAGTTTCAAGACGGTCTGACCCGGGATCGATCCAGGATCAATGGAGGTTGCGATTCATAAGAAGTGGGTCCACGATAACTTTTTTTACCCGGCCGCCCCAGGTGACCTGGTAGGAGATGCCGCGCCAGGCAATGGTATCGGTGAGCCAGGTTTTGAGGTAACACCAACAGGTCATGAAAAGATTGGCATAAAAGCCCATAAGCCACCGGCCCAAGGGGATGGGTACGGGCGCCAGGGTCCGGACCCAGGCCCCCAAAGCGGTTAAGGCCACCAGAAACCCCAGGCTCACCAGGGCCAGGGGTGGGGCCACCAGGCCCAAAATCCCTCCCAGCCCGGCCAGGGCCGCAAAGACAATGGGGCCGGCCAGGACCCAGGCCACCAGGGCCGCGGCCGACCAGGTGCTGGGGAGGCAGTATTTTGCGTACAACATCTGCCGCGTGAGCCAGGTCTCCCAACCGTAACTGGTTTGGCCGGTGAGATCGGTGTTCAGGACCGCGGTGGCCACGGGCGTCGACCGGATACCGAACCGCAACAGGCGCAGCCCCATGGGAAAGTCGTCCAGCACAGAAACCTTTAAGGCGCCCTCCAGCCCATAAGTATGGAAGGCGGACCGGCGTACGGCCATGGCTCCGCCCCAGGGCAAGGCGATGGCGGGGAAACCGTGCAGCAGGTGTAGAGCCAGCACCGTTTGCAGCATCCCCAGGGTGGCGATCCGCGCATCGCCGGGAATGATGCGGTGGAACCCCGAGGTCATGACCGCGGCGCCGGTAACTATCGGATAAATAAGGTTCCGAAGAAAATAAGGCGGGGCCTGGTGGGTGCTGTCGCAAAACACCAGGATTTCCGCGCTGTCATCCAGGGCCCTGACCGCGGCCAGAATGTTGTGGTTCTTTTGGGAGCAGGCGGCGGCCGGACCGCTGACCAGGTGGCGGACTCGCGCATGACGGGACAAAAGCTCCCGTATCAATGGAATGGCGGCATCCTCCGGGTCCCGGGTGACCAGAATGGTTTCATAGTTGGGATAGGGCTGGCTGAGAAGAGATTCCAGCGCCGCCGGCATCTCCGGAGAATTTCCGGTCAGGGGCACAATGAGGGCGACCTTGGGGTAGACCGGCCAGGAAACGGGGTCAGTCACCTGCCCCGGGAAACTCCGGCGCACATGGTGGCGGCTGTGAATCATCAGGGTCAGCAGGAGCAGGAGCTCCAGGGCCATGGAGGCCAACATCAAGAGGGTCAAGCCATTCCTCCGGAGAGCAGGCGTCCCTTGCCGCTCACCTTAAAATAAAAGCCGGGCACCTTGACCCAGCCATATAATCCGCCAACTGCAGATCACTTAACAGATATCTTTTTGCCCTGTCAAGGGAAATCACGTATCCGCGGCAATCCACCCGGGGCGTCCTGGACCAGCCTCCCCTGGGCCTGCCTCATTTTTTGAGCCACCACGCGACCGCCAGGGCGAGGACCGGGGCCAGGGCCAGGGCTTCGGTGGCTTCCCGGGGCAGGCGGCCGTGGCCCAAAAGGTAAAGCAGCGCCCCCGCCAGCACGGCGAGGCCTGTCTGGAGCGCCGGGCGCCGGGGAATGAGCCCCAAGCGGCGCTGACAAAAAGATACGGTCAGGCAGGCCACCCCGCCCTTGGTGAGGACCATGGCTAAGGCCGCCCCCAGCAGGGGCGCCCGGGGAATGACCAGGGAACACCAGAGCAGGTTGAAACCCAGGCCGCACAGATAAAAGATCAGGAGCAACCACTGCAGCCGCATGCTGATCATGACAAACGCCGCCAAATTATGCAAGAAGGCAAAGGCCACGGTCACCACCAGGATCTTTTGCAGCCAGATGGCTTCCCCGTAATTGGGGCCGTAGACCAAAGTGATAATGCGGTCGCTTTCGATGAACAGCACAAACATTACCGCCAGGGCGGCGACCATGAGCCAGCGGGCGGTGTTTTGGGCCAACTGGGAGACCCGGGCGCGGTCAGATTCCCAAAGCTGTACAAAGAGCGGGAACAGGATGCTTTGTAGGAGCAGATTGGAGACCACCCCGGAGATGCCATCCACCGTTTGCCAGGTGACGCTGTATTGAGCCACCCCGTGGGCTCCGGCATATTTCTGCAGGAAAAAGAGATTGGCCTTGTTATAGAGGATGGCCGAGACCTCGATGAGGCCAAAGACCAGACCCAGGCGCAAAGTAGAACCTAGCCGCGCCCAGGAGGGCAGTTTAAGCCGCAAGCCAGCCTGGGCCCGCACCAGGATGAAGCTGCCGCCTAAATTTACCAGGCTCTCGATGAGCTTGAAGGCAGCCACCAGCAGGGGCGGGGCCCCCAAGGCCAGGGCGACGAGACCATAGCCGAAACCCAAACCCGCCGCCAGAGCCGCGATCTTGCCCTGGAGGTCCTGGCGGCCCTGGACCTGTAAAGTTACAAAAAAAGTATTGGACAGGGCCTCCAACCCTATCCCGGCGCACAGCATGAACATTACCTGCTTTAAGGGCAGGGCATAGTCCTGCCACGCCATAAAAACCAGGACCCCCATGAGGGCCAGAACCAGCAGACCCGCCTTGAGAAAGACCACCTGGCTCAAGGCCGCGTTGGGATCGCCGTCCTTTTTGGACAAGAGGGAGACCAGCGGCAGGTTGAGGCCGAATTCCGCCACCAACAGGAGGATGCTGCCCAATCCTATGGCCAACATAAACTCCCCGTAGGTGGTGGAACTGATCCGGGCCAGATAGATGAGGAAAGCGGCCTGCAAGGCCTCCCGCACCCAGCGGGCGCTGAGCAGGTACGCGAATTTCCTGAGAATGCGGAAAGGCGCGGCCTCATCGGGGACCGGCTGGCTGGGGCTGCTAAGGGGCATCAAAGACGGCCTTATGGTGGTTTTTCCAGGGCCGGAGTTCCTGCCGCAACGACCCTAACCTATTATATATATCAGATATTCCTGTTCCCGGCGCGGAAAAGTCTTGGCCGCAAAGCGGACCCGGCGCGGTTGGCCGGCCCCGGGAAAGTGTTTGCCATGCCCTCCGGTATCCTTTATCATTTTCTGAGGTAATAACCCCGGTCGCCACAGACCCTCAGGGAAGAGTCGTTCATGCCAGATTACCCAAACGCAACCCCAGAAAACTGGGTTCAGCGCAACCCCAAGAAAACCCTGGTATTTTTTACCGTCTTGCTCATCCTGGTCATTGCCTTTGCCGCCGAAAAATATCTGGCATTTACGCATCACCGCCAGGGCCTGCTCCTCTCGGCGGAAGCCGAAAGCAGGCACATCAGGCTGAGGGAGTACCGCCCCGGCAGCCGTCTGCTGCTGGCCTTTCCCCGGAATCACCTGCCCTATACCGACAACGTCTTTACCAAAAAATATCGGCTGGATATCGATAAAAACGGTTTTATCATGCCTTCCCAAAAATATGACCATCCCGATAAGGTCATCGTGTTTCTGGGCGGGTCCACCACGGAATGCATGTTTATGGACGCAGACCACCGCTTTCCTTACCTGGTAGGGAAAATTTTGGCGGAGGAGACGGGGCAAAAGATCAACTCCTACAACGGCGGCATGTCCGGCCTCAACACCCTACACGCCATCGATCTTTTGATCAATAAGGTGATTCCCCTCCACCCCCAGGTGGTGGTCTTTATGGAAAACATCAACGACCTGAGCACCCTCCTGTACGAGCACACCTATTGGAATAAGCACACGGTCCGGTCGCCCCTGGAAACCCTCAAAAAGAAGCAAATGGTGGGGAAGCTCCTGAAGGAGATGCTGTTTCCCCAGCTGAATGAGGCTTATCGAAATTTAAAAGAAACGCTGACCCGCCAGCCGCAGGATGAATTTGCCAGCGCCCGGGGGAAGAAAATTACGGTTGATAAGGCCAGGTTGGTGCACGAATTCGCCATGAACCTCCAGACCTTGGTCTGTATCTGCCAGGCTCATGAGATTACGCCGGTGTTGATGACCCAGGAAAACCGGATCACAAACCATCCCGATCCGGTGGTGGCCGCCTACCTCGGGCGCTACGGCACCGAAACTGGACTCAGCTATGCCCGGATCAAAGCGCTTTATGACGCCTTTAACGACACCATCCGGGAAGTGGGCCGCAGAAACCACGTCATGGTCATCGACCTGGCCCGGGAAATCCCCCCCGATAAGAAATACATTTATGATATCGTCCACTTCAACGATGCGGGCTCCCAACTAGCCGCCCAAATCATCGCGGCCCGCTTAAAAGGGCTCATGGCGCCCCAATAGGCGGCAGCCATTATACCGGTGGCGCAGGCCTCTTGTGCCTGTCCAGATTGCAGGACTGGGAGGGCACGGAGGCCCGCCGTAAGGACCGCAGGCGGAGCAAATATCATTGCACTTAATCCGATCTACCAAAGTTCATCTCACCCGATTAACAAGCCTTTCGTAGGGTGCGCATTGCGCACCATGTGACCAGGATGGCAGCGGGCAAGCAGGCCCGCTCTACCAAAGTTTCCCGGACATGGCCACCTTCACGGCCAGGGTCAAACCGTCGTGCTCCGGGGAATGCCGCGGCAGGAAACTCAGCAAATGCACGGCCCGCCAGGCAGAGCGGTTCAGAATTTCCCGGTTGAAGTCCGCAGCCCCGGTGAACCCGGTATTGTCCGCCACCAACAGGCCCCCGGCCCGCAACAGGCGGTGGCAGTGGGACAAGGCTGGCAGATACGACTCCTTGTCGATATCCAGAAAAATCAGGTCGAAGGTCTCGCCCATCCCAGCCATAAGTTCCAAGGCCTCGCCCACCTTCACCTCAACCACCTCCGCCAGTCCGGCCCGGGCAAGATTGGCCCGGGCCCGTCTCGCCATGGCCTCATCAAACTCCAGGCTCACAACCCGGCCCCCGCTCTCGGCGCAGGCCCGCCCCAGAAAAATGCCGGAATACCCCGTGGCGGCGCCCAATTCCAGGATACGGGCCGCCCCGGTGGCCCGGGCCAGCACAAAGAGCAACTCCCCCACCACCGGGCCGACGATGGGGATGGACTCGGCGTTAGCCTCCTGTTCCAACTCCAGAAGCAAATCGTCGCCCGGCGGCACCAGGCCCCGGAAATAACCTTCCAAATCAGGTATCATGGCGCTCATGGTCCCTCCCGCCCTGCCGTAGGGCAAGTGAAAAGCTCGAAATTTTTTTGGGTTTCAGGTACTATTATGGCAAGAAAGGTGCGAAAGGGGAAGGACAGACTGGGCCTTGAAGCCGTGCGGCAATCAACGTGCCCCCCACCCCCCATCCCGGCCGGGATGTATATCATCTTAATTCGGACGGTGAAAGAAGTTTCATCTTTTTTCCTGCCTACCCCTTAAGAGGGGAGGACTGGATTGGGGATGCATGGCATTACTTTTCTGCTCCGGATCATACTATCTCCGGCCCCACCCGGTTAGCCTCCAGCAAAATTATGCTAACGGCCGCTGATTTTATGATAAAATTAATTAATTTCAGGTGTTGTTGAGGGAGAGCATGGCAAAAGACAAGAAACCCCGCAGCAAGGCCCTGGCCTGGCTGCTTTCCTCTACCAAGGAGCAAGCCAAGGACACCGGTATGGCCATGGTGTTGATCTGCCTGCTTCTGGGTTATTGGGGCAAGTTCCCCAAGTTTCTCCCCGTGAGCCTGACGCTGTTGCTCATCACCATGATCTGGCCCAACGCCTTCCGGCCCCTGGGGACGCTCTGGTTCGGCCTCTCCCATCTTATGAGCAGCGTCGTCTCCCGGGTGATTCTGACGGTGCTGTACTTTCTGATAGTCACCCCCATCGGCCTCATCCGCCGCGCCATGGGCGCCGACGCCCTGCAATTGAAAAAATGGAAACAGGGCCCGGACTCGGTCTTTATCGTGCGGGAGGGTCCCGTCCAGGGAAAAGATCTGGAGAACCCCTATTGATAATTTTTTGGTAGCCGCAGGCTTCAGCCTTCGCTGCCACCTTTTATTCTGGTTCTCGAACTGGGTTTGGGAATCCAAATATAACTTGAACGAACAAGGAGTGACGTCATGAATTTTGCCAAGGATTTATGGGGCTTTCTTAAGGTCAGGAAAAAATTTTGGCTGCTGCCCATCATCGTGACGCTCTTGTTTTTTGGCGCTTTGATGATTTTCGCCAGCGGTTCGGCCATCGCGCCCTTCATTTACACCATCTTTTAAGGGGACTAGTGCGTGTCCGAAGCGATTCTCGGTCTTTCCGCCTTTTATCACGACAGCGCCGCCGCCCTGCTCATCGACGGCCAGATCGTTGCCGCGGCCCAGGAGGAGCGGTTCACCCGCAAGAAGCACGATCCCGCCTTCCCGGCCCATGCTCTGAACTATGTCCTGGCCGAAGCAGGGTTCACCCCCGCGGATTTGACCGCGGTGGCCTTCTACGATAAGCCTTACCTCAAGTTCGAGCGCCTGCTGGAGACCTACCACGGCTTTGCCCCCCGGGGGCTCCGCAGCTTTATCATGGCCATGCCGGTGTGGATCAAAGAAAAGCTCATGATGCGCACCATGCTCAAAGATGAGCTGGCCAAGGCCGGGGCCGGCGACCCCCCGGTCCTCTTCCCGGAACACCACCTGTCCCACGCCGCCTCCGCCTTCTATCCGTCACCGTTCTCCGAGGCCGCCATCCTCACGGTGGACGGGGTGGGGGAGTGGGCCACCTCCACCATCGGCTTCGGTCAGGGGCGCGACCTCACCATCCTCCGGGAGCTCCATTTTCCCCACTCCGTGGGCCTCCTTTATTCAGCTTTCACTTACTATACCGGCTTCAAGGTCAACAGCGGCGAATACAAGCTCATGGGGCTGGCCCCCTACGGCAATGCCGACGCTGAGCGGGTCAAACGCTGGAAGTCCCTGATCCTGGACGAACTGGTGGACCTGCGGGACGACGGCTCGCTCTTGTTGAACATGGATTATTTCGACTTTGCCACCGGCCTGACCATGTGCAAGAACGACAAGTGGGAATCCCTCTTCGGGGTGCCGCGCCGGCCCCGGGAAAGTCAGTTGGACCAGCGGCATATGGACCTGGCCCTGGCCATCCAGCAAGCCACGGAAGACATTGTGCTGTCCATGGCTGACACCGCCAAGCAGCTCACCGGCGCCGATTACCTGGTGATGGCCGGCGGCGTCGCCTTAAACTGCGTGGCCAACGGCAAGCTGATTCGCCGGGGCACCTTCAAGGACATCTGGATTCAACCCGCGGCGGGTGACGCCGGCGGCGCCCTGGGCGCGGCCTTGGCCGCCTGGCACATTTGGCAAGGAAAAGAACGCCGGGTGGCCAATCCCCGGCTGGACGACATGCAAGGCTCCTATCTGGGCCCGGAGTACGGGTCCGATGACATCCTCCGGGTGACCCGGCGGCACCGGGCGCCTTACCGGCATTACGACGATTTCAACCAGTTGACCCGCGAGGTGGCGAGCCTGCTAACCCAGGGGCAAGTGGTGGGCTGGTTCCAGGGGCGCATGGAATGGGGCCCCCGGGCCCTGGGCAACCGCTCCATCCTGGGCGACCCCCGGCACCCGGAGATGCAAAAGCGCCTCAACCTGAAGATCAAGTACCGGGAGGGCTTCCGGCCCTTTGCCCCGTCGGTGTTGCACGAGGAGACCCCCGCCTACTTCGACCTGGACCGGCCGTCCCCCTACATGCTGCTGGTGGCCCCGGTCAAAGCAGAGCGACGCAACCCCTTGCCCGAGGGCTATGAAAACTTGGAACTCTTTGACCGTCTCTACCACCTGCGCTCCGACGTGCCGGCCATCACCCACGTGGACTATTCGGCCCGTATCCAGACGGTGCATAAAGAGACCAACGAGAAATACTGGCGGCTGATCCAGGCATTTAAAGAGCTGACCGGCTGCGGCCTCATCGTCAACACCAGCTTCAACGTCCGGGGTGAGCCCATCGTCTGCACCCCGGAAGACGCCTATCAGTGCTTCATGCGCACCGAAATGGATTACCTGGTCCTGGGCGATTTTCTCTTCACCAAGGCCGACCAGCCCGCCTGGCAGGAAACCGGCGACTGGCGCACCGAGTTCGAATTGGATTAGCCGGATTCCTGAAAAGCCTTTCATGGTTCTTGTAGGGGCGGACCTGCGTGTCCGCCCTTTTCAACCCCCGTTCCCAAGCTCCAGCCTGCGAACGCCACTTTTCGCCCAAGCTCTGCTTGGGCACCACGCAAAGGGGCAGGGTCTCAGCTAGGGTGAGGGGGGAGAGGCAAGACTTTTGGCAACGACTATATGTTTACTTCCATAAAAGCGGTGCTTGGTATAAGGGGTTGAGGGAGGAGTAGAGCTTTGCTTCTTCCCAAACTGCAGTTTGAAATCCACTGGATCAGTCAAGAAAACCTCAATAGGTTAAGATTCTTGATATTGGAACCATATCTGGCCTTTTTCCCTCTCAAACGATAATTACCGAAGGTGGCAAGATATATGGTGGCTGTGGGTTTGGTATGATTAAATTCTGGGGAAAATTGACTTTTCGTCCAAATTTGCGCTATCATGCCCTCGATGAGAAAATTTGGCTTCGAGAAGAGAACCGTTTGGGAGATTTACTTTTGAAGAGAGTTTCAAAAACCTCGTTGGGAAAGAAATAGCTATGGATGTGGCATAATCTCGTATGATATTATTTGGTCCTATGACCGATGGTAAGTATCTCCTTGAAAATAAATAGAGATAAGCAGCAGGATGGGGGACATTTCTATGGGATTCTTTTCAAATATCTTCTGGTTTAACAATAAACTAATTTATAGAAAATGTATCAAAAATTATAATAAAGCTAAAAAAAAGGCCCCAAATCGCGATGAGAGAGATTATTTAAAAGTAGTTCTTTTAAGTATGCAACCATTTGATTGGCAACTAGATA
>DZCR01000077.1 GCA_022736495.1 Desulfobacca acetoxidans | reverse complement strand
ATCGTAAGGATAAAAAAAGGCCGGCACTTGCCGACCTGTAGGAATAATTATGTAATAGGTTTTATGTAGTTAGCTCAACTAAACCTTGCGCGCCAGTTGCCGGGGGCCGCTGGCCCCCGCGGAGCGCCAGTCTTTGGGGCCGCAGTAGGTCGTGAGACGATCCAGTTCCCCCAAATCGCTCAAGCGGTCATAAATCAGGGCCCAGACGCAGGGGACGTCGCACTTCTGGGTCATCGAGACTTCGCATTTGCCGTTTTGGGAGCCGCCGCAGGGGCCGTTCAACAGGCCCTTGGCGCAACGGGTCACCGGGCACAAGCCTCCGGTGGTCCCCAGGACGCAGTTGCCGCAGCCCTGGCAGCGTTCCTGCCACAAGCCGCCGCCCGCAGACTCACCGATGAACATGGTGTTGAGGCCCGGCAACACCGCCTTACCCGGCAGGCGTTCCGCCAGGCTTTGAATCCCGGCGCCGCAGGCGATGGAGAGCACGGCGTCGGCGTTTTCGGCGACATCGATGACGTCCAGGAGAAACTCTTGGATGCACTGGCGGTCGACGGTCACTTCGAGGATTTCCATTTTTTTGCCTTCCAGGCGGAAGGCCATGTCCAAGGCCGCAGCCAGTTCAGCCACCTGCTTGCGCCCGCCGCTCAAGCACTCCGCGGTGCAGGTGTCACAACCGGCGACCAGAATTTTCCCATATGGACGCACCATCTCCTTGATTTCGGAGAGGGGTTTTCTTTCTCCTACAACCATGATTTCCGTCCTTTACAAAAATACAAAAATTTCCGGGAGGATCAGTAATCGCCCCCGCCTGAGACCTGCAATGACCCGAAGCTATCTTAAAAATTATAGATTATCTTGATTCAGGGGGCAACTATTCTTGTAAAATACCTGACTAGGAAAAATGCGGGTTTGCCCTCATGCGGCGATCTCAGGAAGCGCAATTAGTGCCTGCACGTCATGGCTTATCGGGAGTGCCTGAGGAGAGCGCAGTTCGACGGAAGATTCGTTACAAAAAGGTCCCCCGCTCCTCCCCTGAAGAGCTTCACACATACACCAACGGCGGGTCGGCGTTTTTACGTTCCACGATTTCGCCGATGACGTAGCCTTGCTCCTGGAGGCCCTGGAGGCGTAACATCACATCGGCTTCGTGTTCCCCGGCCACCACCAGCGCCAGACCGATGCCATTGTTGAAGGTCCGGAGCATTTCGTCTTCGGGGATACTGCCCCGGTCCCGGAGGAGGTGAAAAATCGGGGGCACCGGCCAGGATTGCCGGTGAATAACCGCCTGGCAGGACTTGGGCAGGATGCGGGGCAGATTGTCGGTCAAGCCGCCGCCGGTGACGTGGCAGATGCCGGTCAGCGGAAAGTCCCGCAGCAGATTGAGCACGGTCTCGACGTAAATGCGGGTGGGTTTCAGGAGTTCTTCCCCCAGGGGCCCGCCCAATTCCGGAATTTCATCATCTACCTGCAGGCGCTGGCGCTCAAAAAGCACCTGGCGCACCAGGGAGAAGCCGTTGGCGTGGAGGCCGCTGGAGGCGAGGCCGATGATGCGGTGGCCCACCGCGATGGTCGAGCCGTCGATAATCCCGTCCCGCTCCACCACCCCCACCACAAAGCCGGCGAGATCGTAGTCGCCGGGCTGATAGATGCCGGGCATCTCCGCGGTCTCCCCGCCGATCAGGGAACAGCGGGCCTGACGGCAACCGTGGGCGATACCTTCAACGATGTGCGTGGCGGTTTCGGTAGACAACTCCCCCATGGCCAGATAATCCAAAAAAAACAAGGGGGTGGCGCCATGGACCACGATGTCGTTGGCGCACATGGCCACCAGGTCGATCCCGATGGTATCATGGCGGTTCATCAGGATGGCGATTTTCAGCTTGGTTCCCACCCCATCGGTGGAGGAGACCAGCACCGGGTCGCGATACCGGTCCGCCCCCATATGAAACATACCGCCGAACGAACCGATCTCACCCAGAACCCCAGTGCGGTACGTGGCTTTCACCAGGGGTCGGATACTCTTGATGAAGGCGTCCGCCTTGTCAATATCGACCCCGGCATCCTTATAGGTGCTGATATCGGCCATCCCCTTTGTTCCCCCTCAAAGGCGTACGGGCCAAGCTATGGCAAGGTTAAAACTTACGATTCTTCGCTCGGTGGCGACTGCTTTTCATCGTCTGCGGAACTCTGGCAGGTACATCCCTCAGAGCCCCCCCCCTCTTCACCCAAAACGATCCATTGGCCGCAGGATTGGCACTGTTGACCGACGCGGTAATCTCCCCCCTGGATGCAGATGGCTTTGCCGTGCACCAGGGCTTCAGCCACCGCCCGATGGGCCCGGGACAACATCCGGGTCACTGTGGGTCGGGAAACCTGCATTCTCTGAGCTACCTCTTCCTGGGTCATTTCCAGAAAGTCGGCCAGGCGCATGGCCTCCAGTTCGTCCACCGTAATTACGATCTGCTGCAAGGATCTGAGAGGAATGCCCCGGGGCTTGAAAAAAGTCACCCCCGGCTCGATTTCCACCCAGCGACACTTTTTGGGTCTACCCATTTTTCTAACCTCGGCGTAATGTTATATTTTTAAGGTAATGGAGCAAACTGTCAAGGATAAAGCGAAAATCTTCCCATGGACCTTTCGGCCATTGACGAACCGCAGTACGCGACTTATGCTTATGGCACCCTTGCGGAAACCAAACAGGAGGTAGTTGTGACTGGAACATATCAGGCCCAGGTGGAGGAATGCGTCCGATTTCTTGCCCCGCACCTGCCGATCGCGCCGGAGTGGGGGATTGTTCTGGGGACCGGGCAGGGAGACTGGTCCGACCGTCTGGAAGAGGGGAACCTCCTCCCCTACCAGGAGTTGCCCCACTTTCCGCAGGCTACCAGTCCCTCCCATGCGGGGCGACTTTGCTGGGGACGCCTAGCCGAGAAGCAAGTCATGCTCTGCCAGGGCCGGTTCCATGCCTATGAAGGCTATTCCCTGCACCAGGTGACCTTCCCGGTGCGGGTCATGGCGGGTCTGGGAGTAAAGAATTTGGTGATTACTAACGCGGCCGGCGGCCTCGATCCGTTATTTCGCCCCGGGGATTTGATGCTCATCACTGATCACATCAACCTGATAGGTGACGATCCCCTCAGAGGAGAAAATGTAGATGACTGGGGTCCCCGATTTCCCGACCTGAGCCAGGCCTATGATCTGAACTTGCGGGAGCAGGCCGAAACCGTGGCCCGCCGTCTGGGCCTTGGCCTGCGCCAGGGGGTTTATGCGGCGGTCAAGGGCCCCAGCCTGGAGACCCCGGCCGAAACCCGCTTTCTGCGCCTGATCGGCGCGGACGCGGTGGGCATGTCCACGGTGCCGGAAGTCATCACCGCGGTCCATGCCGGTCTCCGGGTCCTGGGGGTTTCGGTGATCAGTAATCTCAATCTGCCGGATGCCATGGCCCCCATCGCCATTGAGGCCATCATCGACACGGTAGCCCGGGCCGAACCCCACCTGGTGGAGTTGGTACTGGGAGTGCTGGAGGAAGTTTTTTAGTTAGCGGCTAACTCTTCTTTTTTCTCGTCCTTTTGTTGGGCTTCTTGGCGGGCTTGAGAGCCAGGCCCGACTCGCCCCCAGGCGTGTTTGGCTCAGCAGCGGCAGGTTCCTCCTCAGGTGCGACTGGGACGACTGCCTTGGTAGATGGTGGAGATGGCGCCGGGGGGGCCGCTTTTGGCCCAATCACATAGACCCGCTGATCTGAGGAAAGCTTATTAAGGTCCTGCCCACAATTGGGGCAAACCCTTAAAGAAAGGGGATTTGACGCTTGGCATCCCGGGCATTTCAACCACAACCCCATCGTCCACCTCCAATGTTTTACCCTACCAATAACAAAACGTTAACTATTCTTCAAGACTTTTATGCTGTCGGGCGGCTTTGCCCGTGACCTTGCCGGAAAAAAATTTGATAGTTTTGCTATTTTTGTAAAGGAGGAATCGACCATGAAGAAAATCGTCATTGAAACCGATCAAGCCCCGCTCCCCGTCGGCCCTTATACCCAGGCCCTGGCCGCCGGCCCCTTTGTCTTCCTTTCCGGACAGATTCCCATGGATGCCAGGGGCAATCTGGTGGAAGGCGACATCGTGGTGCAGACCGTCCAGGTGATCGCCAACCTTAAGGCCATCTTAGCGGCAGTGGGGCTGACGTTGAAAGATGTAGTGAAAACCACGGTCTACTTGAAGGATATGGCCGATTTCCCCGAGATGAACCGAACCTACGCCGAATTCTTCCCGCAGCACCCGCCGGCCCGCACCACCATCCAGGCCGCGGGCCTGGCCAAGAATGTCTCCGTGGAGATTGACGCCATCGCGGTGAAAAAGGATTGGCACGCGTAAGTATTGCGGGCCGGGGAGGTTCCCATCAGGCTTACCCCGGCCCTCCCTCATTTCGCCGGGCCGCCGGGCTTTACCGGCGCCGGGTTCTTGATCCATTCTCTATGGGCGCTGGGGGTCTCAGAGGCAAAGAGGCCAAAGCTCCTGGCAAAAGCGCTTAGACTATTGAAACCCACGGCGTAGGCCACTGCCGTGATAGTAGCTTCCGGCTCAACTAACAATGCCATCGCCCTCAGCATCCGGGCGTGCAAGCGGAATTGCCGCCAGGAAATCCCCGTTTCGCTCAGGAATCGGCGCCGCAGATAGCGGGGGGAGAGAACTGCGGCACGGGCTGCGTCGTCCAGGGTGACCTTTTCCAGGTTGCTCAGGGTGTAGTCCATAGCTGCGGCAATCACCTTACTGTGGGCCCGGGGCAGCCGAAACGGCATTTCTTCTCTAGTCCATTCCCGGCACAATAATCCCAGGGTTTTGAAATACGTATTGGCCATTGCGTCATCCGGGTCGCGGCTTACCGGCCACCGCATGGCATAGAGAATCATTTCTTTGACGAGAGGCGTAGCCGGAATGATGCGCACCTGGTTGACGCCGTGGGGCACCAATCCCGGAGCAAAAAAACCGCGCTGGAACGGACGTGGTTGAGCGTTGTATAACAACTTTTGGCCGTTACAAGCTAATCTTTAACCTGATAACGTTAGCAGGACAGAAAACGGCATGATAGATTTCCCCTGAGTGCTACTTTCAAGGAGATCCAACGATGAATCAGACGGATCATAAAAAAGCCATCCTCGACCAATTCACCAAGCAAGCCGTGCCTTTTATGAAAAAACTGGGCCATGCCGACCCCTCCATTTTTCAGACCTATTTATCCCTGACCGGGGTCACCTCAAAGGATACCGTTCTGGATGTCGCTTGCGGTCCGGGCCTGGTAGCCTGCGCCTTTGCTACGGTAGCCCGGCAGGTTACCGGCATCGACCTTACGCCGGCCATGATCGAGCAGGCCAAAAACCTTCAAGCCCAAAAAGGCCTGACCAACATGGAATGGCGGGTGGGGGATGTGCTGCCTCTGCCTTATGCCGACGGGTCCTTTTCTCTGGTGATAACCCGCTATTCCTTTCATCATTTTCTCGATCCCCAGGCGGTGTTTCGTGAAATGGTCCGGGTCTGCGCCCCGCAGGGCACCATCATGGTAGTGGACGTAGTCCTCCCGCCGGAGAAGGTGGCAGCCTACAATCGGATGGAAAAGCTGCGGGATCATTCCCATACTTCGGCCCTGAGCCCGGCCCAGTTCCTGGACATGGCTGTGGCGTGCGGGCTGAAGAACGTCACCACCCACTTTTATCTGCTGGAAATGGAACTGGAAGCCCAGATTAAAGCCTCCTTCCCGGGGCCGGGGGATGACGACAAGATTAGGGAAATGCTTCGGGAGGACATCGGCAAAGACCGGTTGGGTGTGGGCGCGCATCTCCGGGGGGAGGAAATCCATCTGGCCTACCCCAATCTTGTCCTAGTGGGGAAAAAAGTCTAAAAATTAAGGTATGAAACCCAATCCGACCCTTGGCGCCCCAACTTCCGGCTTTCCTGATATCCGGAGGCCACTCCTCCAAATGCACAATGCCACGGTGGTCAAAAGCGGCACCCGGGTCCTGGACCGCATTTCTCTTACCGTCCGGGAGGGCGAGCACACCGCCATCCTGGGTCCCAACGGCGCGGGTAAATCTTCCCTGATCCGGCTCATCGCCCATCTGGATTACCCCTTGGCCCATGCGGACGGCACCCCTCCCCTGTTGATCCTGGGGGAAGAACTCTGGAACGTCTTTGAGTTGCGCTCGCTCTTGGGCATTGTCTCGGCGGATTTGCAGAATTCCATTCTTTGCGGCACCCTGCCAGGGCGGACCCGGGGCCAGGATGCGGTGCTGTCGGGTTTTTTCGCGTCCTACGGCGTCTTCGGGCACCACCAGGTCACCTCGGCCATGCAGGCCAGGGCGCGCCAGATTCTGGAACTGATGGAAGCCGCCCACCTGGCGGACACCTTTATCGAGGCCATGTCCGCGGGGGAAGTGCGGCGCATCATGATTGCCCGGGCCCTGGCGCCGGCGCCCCGGGCGTTGCTTCTGGATGAGCCCACCACCGGCCTGGACCTGATGATGCGGCACCGGTTTCTGCGCACCCTCCGCAACCTCGCCCACCATGGCAAGACCATCATCCTGGTAACCCATCATATCGAGGAAATTTTTCCCGAAATCAACCGGGTCATCCTCCTGAACCATGGACGGGTCTTGCTGGACGGCCCTAAGGCGGAGGTCTTAACCTCGGGGCACCTCTCGGAAATGTTTGAGGGGCCCGTAACGGTCCGTCAAACCAACGGCTACTATGCTGCTAGGAGCGAGGAACCGGCTTTATAGGGTTCAACCAGCTTTCTAGATCTTAGATGCCCTCCGCAGGCGACCAGGCGCGCCTGACATCACTAATGCGGCCAAAGCGTCCTTCGTCCTGAGCCAAGAGTAAAACCGGACGGTGATCTTCAGGGTCCCGGGTGTCCAGTTTTTCCGACAATAATTTCAGGAAGTTTTTTTAAAAGCCTCCTGCTCCTGCTTATCGGCATCAACAGGGAACGGCCGGGGAACAAGTTTCCGCCAGCCGGTCGGTTAAAATAAATTGCATTCGAACAGGGATCAAACAATCTGGGTGAATCCCTAAAACCTTAAGTTCTGCAGATAGATTTTTCCAGGGGACAGTCTGGGGACAGTTTTTAAATGGGTCTTTAAGGCGGGAAAGTCAATAAAATCAAGGAAATTACTGGTGCCGAAGGCGGGATTTGAACCCGCACGGGTATTCCCCACCACCCCCTCAAGATGGCGTGTCTACCAGGTTCCACCACTTCGGCACATAGTGATCATTTACTCGGGGGTGCGGCAGGAGCAGGCGGAGCCGGCTTGGCCGGTATCGCGGGGGCCGACTGGGTAGCCGCCGGTTTTCCCACCCCTTGCATCACTGAGGCCTCTTTCTGGCGGCCCAGAAAAGTCAGCGCCAGGGAGGTGCACATAAAGAGAATGGCTGCTACCGCGGTGAGCTTGGCCAGAAAGGGAGCGGCGCCGGTGGAGCCGAAGACCGTCTGGCTGGACCCACCGAAAGCCGCGCCGATCCCCGCGCCCTTGCCGTGCTGTAGGAGCACGATAAAGATCAGGGCCAGGGACACGATGATATGGATGATGACGACGATGGTTGTCATAACTTTATAAATATAGAAAAATAGAAGGCGTGATGCAAGCCCTAAAGGTTTTCAGTTTTCATTTTTGGGTTAAATACCATCGCGCCTACAATTAAATTACCTGTATAATCGCAGTGTTGTGAGAGGTCTTGAATTTCCCGCACCCCAAAGTGGTCTCACCTTGATAATTCTGAACTCTTTTAACCCGAACCTAAAGACTTGATTACCCGGCCGCATTGATGATGGGCAAAAATAACTCGGGCTTCAGGGAGGCGCCCCCCACCAGGGCGCCGTCAATATCCGGCTGGGCCAGGAGAGAGGCGGCGTTGTCCGGGGTGACGCTGCCGCCGTACTGAATACGGATTGCTTCGGCCGCAGACCCCATGAACTCCCGCAGCAGACTGCGGATAAAGGCATGGACTTCCTGGGCCTGCTGGGGTGTAGCGGTTTTACCGGTGCCGATGGCCCATACCGGCTCGTAGGCGATGACTAGCCGGTCCGCACCAACAGCCGCGCCAGCCAGCCCGGCGCGCAGTTGGGTGCGCACCACCTCGAAGGTCTGGTCCGCTTCCCGTTCAGCCAGAGTTTCGCCCACACACAAGATGACGGCCAGGTTGCTTTCCAGGACTGCCTGCAGTCGGCGGTTCACCGTGGCGTTGGTTTCGCCGAAGTGCTGGCGCCGCTCCGAATGCCCGATGATGACGTAGTGGCAGCCCACATCAGCCAGCATCAGGGGCGAGATGGCCCCGGTGAAGGCCCCCTGTTGTTCCCAAAAGGCGTTCTGGGCCGCCAGACGAATATCGGACCCGGCCAGATCTGCAGCCACTGCAGCCAGGACGGTATAGGGCGGGGCCAGCGCCACCTCAGCTCGATGCTCCGGCGCCACCCCCCGCCGGATGTCTTGGGCCAGGGCCTTGGCTTCGGCCAGGGTCTTGTGCATCTTCCAGTTTCCCGCAATGAAGGGCCGGCGTTCAGACATTGACATTCCTCCGATTCCATTCCTCCAGGGCCGTGATACCCGGCAACTTTTTGCCTTCCAGCAGTTCGATAAAGGCGCCGCCACCGGTGGAGACATAGGAAAATTTCTGGAAGTCCCCGGCCTTGTGCAGAGCCACATCGGTGTCGCCGCCGCCTACGATGGTCAGGGCATAGGAATCGGCCACCTTCTGCACCATGGCCATGGTGCCCCGGCTGAAGGCGTCGTATTCGAAGGCCCCCATGGGCCCGTTCCAAATGATGGTTTTGGCGTTTTGCAGGGCCTCGCCAAAGAGGGTGACGGTGGCGGGACCGATGTCGGTTATGAGCCATTCCCGGGGCACTTCCTGCACCGGAGTGATCTTGGTTTCCGCCTGTTTATCCAACTTGTCGGCGACGACGCAGTCCACCGGGAGGTAAAATTTCACGCTCTTCTTCAAGGCTTCGGCCATGATCTCCCGGGCAGACTCCAACAGATTATCGTCCGTGAGGGATTTGCCCACGTCATAGCCCATGCTCTTCAAAAAGGTGTTGGCCATGGCCCCGCCGATGATCATTTTATCCACGTGGCCCAAGAGATTCTTCAGGGCAATGAGCTTGCTGGAAACCTTGGCGCCACCAATGAGTGCCACCAGGGGCCGGGCCGGGTCTTCCATGGAGCGGTGAAAGTAATGGACCTCATCCCGCATCAAAAAGCCGCCGACGCAGATAGGGGCGAAATGGGTGACAGCTTCCACCGAGGCATGAGCCCGGTGGGCCACCGCGAAGGCATCATCTACGTAGATATCGACGCCCTTCATCAATTCCCTGGCGAAATCACCATCGTTTTTTTCTTCCTCGCCATGAAACCGCAGGTTTTCCAAAAGAAGCACATCGCCGGGCTTCATCGCCGCCTTGAGCTGATCCACTTCGGGACCGACACAATCCGGGGCCAGGTTCACCTTCTTATGCAAGCGGTAGGCCAGCCGCCGGGCCACCGGCGCCAGGGAAAAGGCTTCCACCCTTTGGCCTTTGGGCCGCCCCAGATGCGAGGCCAGGATAACTTTAGTATCGGCCTCCAGACAAAAGTTGATGGTGGGCAAAACCGCCCGGATACGAGTATCGTCTGTAATATTAAAGTTCTGGTCCAGGGGGACGTTGAAATCCACTCGGATAAAAAGGGTTTTCCCTTTGATATCAATTTCATCGATATACTTCACGGGCAGCTCCTATTTCTCACAAATTAATCCAGGTGGCGACCGACATGCACCGCCAGGTCTAACATCCGATGGGAAAATCCCATCTCGTTATCATACCAGGCCATTACTTTTACCAAAGTGCCCCCCAAGACATTGGTGAGCTCGGCATCCACCACTGCGGAATAGCCGGCGCCATTGTAGTCAATAGACACCAGGGGCTCGAAGGCCACGGCCAGAATTTCCTGCAACGACCCGTCCTGAGCCGCCACGAAGGCCTGGATCACCTCTTCTTTGGAGGTTGGCCGCCTCACCGTGGCCACCAGGTCCACCAGGGACACATTGGGGGTGGGAACCCTGACCGAGAGACCGTCCAGACGGCCGGTCAATTCCGGCATGACCTCGGTGACCGCCCGGGCAGCCCCGGTGGAGGTGGGGACCATGGACAGACAGGCGGCTCTGGCCCTTCTCAGGTCGTGATGGGAACCATCCAGGAGGCGTTGATCCATGGTATAAGAATGGCAGGTGGTCATCAGACCGTATTCCAGGCCGAATTGCTCATGCAGCACTTTGACCACCGGGGCCAAACAGTTGGTGGTGCAGGAGGCGTTGGAAATAATCTGATGGCGCCCCGGTTCATAATCCAGATGATTAACCCCATAGACGAAGGTGGCGTCAAGTTTCTTGCCGGGCGCCCCCAGAATCACCTTTTTCGCCCCTGCCCTGAGGTGTCCTTCATTGGAAGCCCGATCGCGAAAGGCGCCGGTGGATTCCAGGACAATATCCACCCCTAACTCCCGCCAGGGGAGCTTATCCGGGTCCGGGATCCGGGTGATCTGGACCTCATAATCGTTAATAATGATATTCTCGCCATGCGCGACGACTGCTCCCCGAAAGTGGCCATGGACCGAATCATATCTGAAGAGATGGACATCCCTGGTTATATCGGCGCGAGAATTGATGGCCACCAATTTAAGGTCTTTTTCACCGGTGGCCAAGATCCGGGCTAAACAGCGGCCGATACGTCCAAACCCATTGATGGCTACCCTGACCGCCATTCCTCCTCCCGTTGCCGAACGCCGGCCATCAGGCCAGAATGCTTTACAAGCACGGCTTTATGTTAATCAGAGTTGTTCTGGCCGTCAATGATTTTATCTTTTTGGGGGGATTTTCCGAAAATTGGGATAAGATGATTCTAGGCGGGAAAGCCGCCTTGCAAGGTTGGAAAATTGAAGGGGGCTGGGCGCCGGACTCTTCTCAAGGCCTGTTCCCGGCTTATGGGGTATCGTCCTTTGTTTCTTGCTTTTTGACCAGTTTTCCTTTAAGTCTAGATTTTAACTTTTTTTCCAGGATGCCACATGGTCAATCCTTTGCGTCAACTGGGGCAGCGCTCGTTGAATCTGGTGCAGGAAGCCGGAGGCATGATGATCTTCCTCCTGGAAGGTCTGGGCCTGGCTTTCCTGCCGCCCTTCCGGTTTCGGCGAGTTCTCCAGGAAATACATAACATCGGGGTCAGATCCACCCTGATCGTCATGCTCACCGCGGCCTTCACGGGCATGGTCATGGCCTTGCAAGGTTATTACACCTTGAGGCAGTATGGTTCCGAAGGGGCGCTGGGGTCGTTGGTGGCCCTGGGCCTGATTCGTGAGATGGGTCCGGTGCTCACCGGGATCATGGTTTCGGCCCGAGCCGGGTCGGCGGTCACTGCGGAGATCGGTATTATGCGGATCACCGAGCAATTAGACGCCCTGGATACGATGGCCGTCAACCCCATCCAATATGTGGTGATGCCCAAGCTGCTGGCCGGAATCATTGCAGTGCCCCTGCTCACCGCGATCTTTGACGTGGTGGGCATTCTGGGCGGCTATCTGGTCGGCGTCGTCCTGTTGGGCGTCAGTTCCGGGGCCTATTTTTCCAGCATGAGCCAGAGCGTGGTGATGAACGATATTCACGGCGGCATCGTCAAATCCCTGGTGTTCGGCCTCACCATCATCCTGGTGGCCTGCTACAAGGGATATTACACCGAACACGGAGCCGAGGGTGTAAGTAAGGCAACCAACCAGACCGTGGTCCTATCAGCGGTGCTGGTTTTGGCGTGGGACTACGTGCTTACGTCTTTCTTCATGTAAACCATGATCAAAATCATCGACCTGGTCAAATCCTTCAACGGTCACACGGTCCTGGACGGCATCAACCTGGAACTGCCCGGCGGCCAGATTACGGCAGTGATCGGCAAAAGCGGGGTTGGCAAAAGCGTGCTCCTGAAGCACATCATCGGCCTGCTAAGACCCGACTCCGGCCAGATCCTCGTGGATGGCCGAGACATCTCTCTGCTCAAGGGCCGCAGCCTGCGGGAATTCAAACAGCGCCTTGCCGTGCTCTTTCAGGGAGGCGCTCTGTTCGACTCCCATACCGTCTTTGAAAATATCGCCTTCCCTCTCCGGGAAAAGACCCGGCTGCCGGAAGACGAGATTGCGAAAAGGGTTCGGACGCGTCTCGCCCAGATGTCCCTGACCCCTGAAGTGGAAGCCAAATTTCCCGACGAACTGAGCGGCGGCATGAAAAAGCGGGTGGCCTTGGCCCGGGCCATGATCCAGGAACCGGAAATCATGTTCTTCGACGAACCCGTTACCGGGCTGGACCCGCCCATGACCAATACCGTCTTTCATCTCATTTCCAAGACCCATGAAGATAGTGGCTATACCGCCTTGATGGTGAGCCACGACATTCCTGAAGTCTTCTCTGTGGCTCACCAGGTGGCGATGCTCCATAAGGGTCGCATTATTGCCGCGGGTGCCCCCGAAGAGATTCAAAACCATCCTGACCCGGTGGTCCAGCGCTTCATCCGGGGGGAAGTTGACTTTCTGGAGGATTAGATAATCTTATGAGAAGAGCCAATCTGGAGCTGATAGTAGGGGTCTTCGTCCTGATCGGTCTTGCTTGCCTGGCCTATTTGGCAATTAACCTGGGCAAGCTGGAGATTTACGGCAAGGGTTATCAGATCTATGCCATCTTTGACAACGTCTCCGGACTCAAGACCGGGGCTGCGGTGGAAGTCGCCGGTGTGGAAGTGGGCCAGGTGAATTCCATTCAACTCACCTCCATGTACCAGGCCAGGGTGGGTTTAAAGGTGCGTTATGGGCTTAAAATCCACGACGATGCCATCGCTTCGGTCCGCACCAAGGGGATCATCGGAGATAAATTCGTCAAGTTGTCCCCGGGCAGCTCGGAAAAGCTCCTCCCGGTGGACGGAAAAATCATCAACACTGAATCCGGCATCGACCTGGAAGAATTGATCGGCAGTTATATCCATGGCAAGGTTTGAGATTGGGTTCTTATCGGGTAAAATCAAAAAAAAGAAAACTTCTCTGGCTGACCCTGCTTGGCGCCGCGGCCGAGATTGTCCCGGCAATCAGCAGGTCCCCGAAGAATTTTTCGGGCCTGAAGTAAAGGAGTGCTTATGAGCAAATTACTGATAAAAAGCGTGATTCTCGGCTTGACCCTGCACCTGGTGGCAGGAATTTCCGGGGCTTGGGCGGGTCAGCCTACAGAAGTTGTCCGAGGTGTTATTGAGCGAGCCCTTGATATTCTGAAAAATCCCAGCTACAGCAAGTCACAAAAGCACCAGATGGTTAAGAATATCGTGGACCCGCACTTCGATTACCAGGAAATGGCCAAGCTCTCCCTGGGGGCAACCTGGAGAAATCTCAGTGGCGATCAGCAGGAAGAATTTGTGCGTTTGTTTGCCGAGCTTCTGGAAGCTTCTTACGCTGACAAGATCGAGAAGTACGCCCAGCGGGTAAAAATTAACTACGCCGGGGAAATCCCGGAGGGTAATCGTGTCGAAGTGCGCACTGTGGTGGTAAGGCCCAATGATCGGTTCCCCTTGGATTACCGTCTCATCCAGGAAGGCGGCACCTGGAAGGTTTACGACGTAGTGATCGAGGGCGTCAGCCTGGTGAGCAACTACCGATCGCAGTTCAGCCGCATTATCCGTCAATCATCTTATGCCGAACTGGTGCGGCGCCTCAAGACCAAGGTATCGGAGTTGCATCAGATAGGATGAGGGCCAGGCTTGCCCGGCAAGGCGGAGACGGGCTCAGTTTTCACCCGGCCCGTTTCCCGCCGCGACCCTCCCTTGAAACTGCCTGACTCACCGCGCGGCGACAGGCCGCTGCACGTGTGGCCCTGACTCTGACCTCCCATGAATCCTGAACCGGCTCGCCCTTACAGTTACACCGGCCTCCTGTGCATTTGCTGCGGTGTTGTCCTGGGATGCTACTTCGGCACCTATATGCGCTTCCCGGTGGTGCCGCTGTTTGCTCAGGCCCTGGGCGCCGATACCGTACTGGTAGGCGTAATTAACGCCGCCTTCCTGTTGGCCGCCGGCGCCCTGTCCCTGCCCCTGGGGCTGATCGCAAACCGCGTGGGCATGAAGCGCCTGGCCGGCGCCGGCCTCCTGGTGCTGGCCGCGTCTTCCTTTCTCCTGGCCGTCAGTTCTACGCCTCACCAACTCATCTGGATCTACTTGTTTTCGGGCGCCGGCCTGGCCGCGTTTGGCCCCACCACCATGTCATATGTGGCGGGCATTTCGCCCCCCACCCATTTGGGCCGGGCCTACGGCTGGGACACTACGGCGCTCTATGTGGGCATGAGCCTGGGGCCGGGGGCCGGGGGCTTCAGCGCGGAGGCCTGGGGCTTTCCCATGGTGTTTGTCCTGTCGGGCCTCAGTATCTTCATAACCTTCTGGGTGATGTTCTTTTTCCTGCCCCGGGCCCGCCACGTCATGCCGGTGAGCCACCGCCACCCCGCCATTGGGCGCGCCGTCATCCGGGAAGCCTTGAAAAACCGGCCCCTGTTGGGCTCCTGGCTGGCCACCGGCGGGGGGTGCTTCGGGTTGGGCCTCTTCATCACCTACCTGCCGCTGCATGCCCACGCCCAGGGCTTGACCTATAGCCAGATCGGCCTGGTCTTTGCCATCCAGGGAGTGATGAACGCCTTATCCCGCCTGCCCTTCGGCCACCTGAGCGACCGGGTCAAACACCGCAGCCTTCTGGTTATTCTGGGACTCCTTGGTATCGCGGGCTCGCTGGCCGGCTATGGCATCTCCCGGCGTCCGCTCCATTTCGACCTCTGCGCCGTGGCCATGGGGATCAGCATGGGCCTGGCCTTCACTTCGGTGGCGGCTTTTACCGTGGAAACCGTCCTGCCGGAATTCCGGGGGCTGGCCATGGGCGGCTATAACTCCGCCATCTATCTGGGCATGATGGTCAGTTCCGCAGGCCTGGGCCCCATCATCGGCCGCATCGGCTTTGAAGACGGCTTCCTCATCACCGCGCTCATCACGCTCCTGATTACCGGCGCTTCCTATTTTCTCATGAAAGGG
>DZCR01000076.1 GCA_022736495.1 Desulfobacca acetoxidans | reverse complement strand
TCGTTCCCACATTCACGTGCGGCTTCTTCCGCTCAAACTTCTTCTTGGCCATGAGAACTTCCTCCTACTTTAATCAGGATCCTGCCCGGACTTGACGCCGGCCCAAGATCTCCTCCGCCAGGGAGGCGGCAACAGGTTCATAGTGATCGAATTGCATGGTAAACGTGGCCCGCCCCTGGGTGGAACTCCTGAGCGTCGTGGCGTAGCCGAACATGGTGGCCAACGGCACCTGGCCGTGAATGATCTGGGTGGAACCCCGGCTTTCCATGCCCGTCACCCGGCCCCGCCGGGCGTTCAGCTCACCCATCACTTCACCCACAAAATCTTCCGGGGCCACCACTTCCAGGTCCATGATGGGCTCCAAAAGCACCGGCTTGGCCCGCTTGGCGGCCTCCTTGAACCCCATGGACCCGGCGATCAAAAAGGACCGTTCCGAAGAGTCCACTTCGTGGTAGGAACCGTAAACCAGGTCAATTTCCACATCCACCATGGGGTAGCCCAAAATCCCGGTGGCCGCAGCCTCTTTGACGCCCCGCTCCACCGCAGGAATGTATTCCTTGGGGATTACGCCCCCCACAATCTTATTGGCGAAGACTACGCCCTCGCCGGCCGGCAGGGGCTTGACATTCAGCACCACGTGGCCGTACTGGCCCCGGCCGCCGCTCTGCCGGACAAATTTGCCTTCGGCTTCGGCCTCGGTGGTGATAGTTTCCCGGTAGGCCACCTGAGGTTTGCCCACCCGGGCGTCCACCTTGAACTCCCGCATCAGGCGATCCACAATGATTTCCAGGTGAAGCTCCCCCATCCCAGAAATAATCGTCTGGCCGGTGTCGGTATCGGTGTGGACCCTAAACGACGGATCTTCCGCAGCAATCTTGGCCAAAGACTGGCCCAGCTTGTCCTGGTCCACCTTGGTGGCGGGCTCGATGGCAATATCGATGACCGGTTGGGGAATGTGCAAGGTCTCCAACACCACCGGATCCAGCTCATCCGCCAGGGTATCGCCGGTAGTGGTGTTCTTCATCCCCACCGCGGCCACTATGTCGCCGGCATAGGCCTCGCTGATCTCTTCCCGTTTGTTGGCGTGCATCTTGAGCAGCCGCCCGACGCGCTCCCTGACGCCTTTGGTGGCGTTCAGCACGCTGCTGCCGGTGACCAAAACTCCGGAGTAAACCCGCAAAAACGTGAGATGGCCGATAAAGGGGTCGCTCAAAAGCTTAAAGGCCAGGGCGGCCAGCGGCGCGTCATCCGAAGGGGGACGCTCCACCACATTGCCTTTGGCGTCCTCACCCTGCACCGGGGGCACATCCAGGGGCGACGGCAAGTAGTCCACCACCGCGTCCAGCAAAGCCTGCACGCCCTTGTTCTTAAAGGCCGAACCGCACAAGACCGGCACTATTTCCAGGCCAACGGTGCCCCGGCGCAAGGCCGCCTTGATCATGGCTGCGTCCACCGGTTCGTCGGCCAGGTAGCGCTCCATGATGCCCTCATCGACTTCGGAGAGCACTTCCAGCATTTCATTCCGGGCCTCTTCCGCACGGTCCCGCTCAGCCGCCGGGATCTCAACGACTTCAAATTGCGTCCCCGTGGCTTTGGCGGTTTCGTCATACACGGTGGCCTGCATATGGATGAGATCAATCATCCCTCGGAACTTGTCTTCTTCCCCCAGGGGAAGCTGCAGGAGAACCGGCGTAGCTTTGAGGCGCTCGCGCATCATCCGCAGGCATCGGGAGATGTCCGCGCCCACCCGGTCCATCTTATTGATAAAGGCCAGCCGCGGTACGCCGTAACGGTCGGCCTGCCGCCACACCGTCTCGCTTTGGGGCTCAACTCCGCCCACCGCATCGAATACCGCCACCACGCCATCCAGCACCCTAAGCGACCGCTCCACTTCAATGGTAAAATCCACGTGGCCCGGCGTGTCGATGATGTTAATGCGATGGTCTTTCCAGTAGCAGGTGGTGGCGGCGCTGGTAATGGTAATACCGCGTTCCTGTTCCTGGGCCATCCAGTCCATCGTGGCCTGGCCGTCGTGCACTTCGCCCAAGCGGTGCGTCACCCCCGTGTAGAAGAGGATGCGTTCCGTAGTGGTGGTTTTACCGGCGTCGATGTGGGCCATGAACCCAATATTCCGTACCCGGCTTAACGGGGTCTGTCGTGCCAAATTAGTTTACCATCTATAGTGAGCAAAGGCTTTGTTCGCCTCGGCCATCTTATGCGTATCTTCCCGCTTCTTTATGGAGGTGCCCCGGTTGTTGGCTGCATCCAGCAATTCGGCGGCCAGTTTGGCCTCCATGGACTTTTCGCTCCGAGCCTTGGAGTAGTTGATGAGCCAGCGGATGGCCAGGGAGGCCCGGCGGTCGGCCCGGACTTCGATGGGCACCTGATAGGTGGCGCCGCCCACCCGGCGGGATTTCACCTCGATCAAAGGCTTGACGTTTTCCACGGCCTGGTGAAAGAGCTTCAGGGGATCGTCGTTGCCCCGCTGCCCCACCAGCTCCATGGCATTATAGAGGATGCGCTGGGCCGTGCTCTTCTTGCCTCGCTCCATTAGCCCGTTGATAAACCGGCTTACCAGGACATCGTTGTATTTCAGGTCCTGGGGCACCGGGCGCTTGACCACTCCGCCTTTTCTGGGCATAGCTTCCTACCTTTATGAAGTTGCCAGTTATCAGGTGCCGGTCGCCAGCGAAACTGACCACTGGTCACTGATCACTGCTCACTAATTACTTCGGCCGCTTGGCCCCGTATTTGGAACGTCCCCGCCGTCGATCCTGTACCCCGGAAGCGTCCAGGGTGCCCCGAATCACATGGTAGCGCACGCCGGGCAAATCCTTCACCCGGCCGCCTCGAATAAGCACCACCGAGTGCTCCTGGAGGTTGTGCCCCACGCCGGGGATATAGGTAGTCACCTCGATGCCGTTGGTGAGACGCACCCTCGCTACTTTGCGCAACGCCGAATTCGGTTTCTTGGGCGTGGTGGTATAAACCCGGACACACACCCCCCGTTTTTGGGGACAGCTTTGCAGGGCCGGACACGTAGTCCGCTTCTTCTGCTGCTCCCGGCCTTTGCGAATCAATTGGTTGATAGTAGGCATACACACTCCGCTTCCCGCTGCTCGATTAAACAGCTACCCAAATTAATTATTTTAATTTAATAGGGAGAAGATTGTCAACCTATTATTGCTCAGGTAAGGCTGCGATCTCCGCCTCCACGGTCAGGTCAATCTCAACGGGCTCCGGTAGCGGCAGCTCCGCGGTGACTTCCTCGCTCATTTTGATGTCCAACTCCCGGTACTGGTCCAAGCCCGTGCCTGCGGGGATGAGCCGCCCCATAATCACGTTTTCCTTCAGGCCCCGGAGGAAGTCGATCTTGCCCTGCACCGCCGCGTCCGCCAGCACCTTGGTGGTCTCCTGGAAGGAGGCCGCCGAAATCCAACTTTCGGTGGTCAAGGAGGCCTTGGTGATACCCAAGAGCAGCGGTTCACCCGTAGCCGGCTGTTTGCCCTGGGCCAGAGCCAGATCGTTTTTCTCTTCGAAGACCCATTTTTCCACCTGCTCGCCCATGAGGAAATCCGTGTCGCCCGGGGTCACCACCTTGATGCGCCTGAGCATCTGCCGCACGATCACTTCGATGTGCTTGTCGTTGATCTTGACGCCCTGGAGGCGGTAGACCTCCTGGACTTCGTCCACCAGGTAGCGCGCCAGTTCTTTTAAACCCCGGATATTCAGAATATCGTGGGGATTGGCCGAGCCGTCCATCAGCGCATCCCCGGCCCGGACATAGTCGCCTTCCTGCACGGCCACGTGCTTGCCCTTGGGGATCAGGTATTCCTTGGGTTTGCCCACTTCCGGGGCCACGATAATCTTTCGTTTCCCCTTGATATGCTTACCGAAAGAGACCACGCCGCTGATTTCGCTGATGATGGCAGTTTCCTTGGGCTTGCGCACCTCGAAGAGCTCCGCCACCCGGGGCAGACCGCCGGTGATGTCCTTGGTCTTGGTGGTCTCCCGGGGAATCTTGGCGATGACGTCACCCGGCGACACCTGGTCGCCTTCGTTTACCATGATGATGGCGCCCACCGGCATAAAATACCGGGCCGAGGCGATGGAACCGGGAATCTTAGCGGTCAGGCCCTCAATGTCCTTCACCGAGATGCGGGGCCGTAATTCCGCGTCTTTGCTCTCGACGATGAGACGGGAGGCCTTGCCCGTCACCGGGTCCACTCTTTCTTGCACCGAGATATTGTCGATGATATCGCCGAATTTAATAGTGCCGCCCACTTCCGTCAACATGGCATTGGTGAAGGGGTCCCATTCCGCCAGCACGTGGCCGGCCTGGACCTCCTGGCCTTCTTTTACCTTTATATGGGCCCCGTAGCTCAAGGGATAACGTTCCCGTTCGATGCCCTTTTCGCTCACCAGCACCAGTTCCGCCTGGCGGGAGAGGTTCACCAGATCGCCAAAGCGATCCACCACCGATTTCATATTATCGAACCGTACCCACCCCTGGACCCGGGCCATATGGACGCTTTGTTCCGCCCGCCGGGAGGCCGTGCCGCCAATATGAAAGGTACGCATGGTCAGCTGGGTGCCGGGCTCGCCGATGCTCTGGGCCGCCAGGATGCCGATGGCCTCGCCCATGGACACCGAAGTGCCATGGCCCAAATCCCGGCCGTAGCATTTGGCGCACACGCCCCGCCGGGTCTGGCAGGTGAGCACACTCCGGATCTGCACCTTTTCCAACCCCGCGTCTTCGATGCGCCGGGAGGCTTCTTCGTCAATCTCCTCGTTGGATTCCACCAGCACGTCCCCGGTGTGCGGATCGATGATATCTTCCAGAGCCACGCGCCCCAGGACCCGGTCGCCCACCCGTTCGATGATCTCGCCGCCTTCCACCAGGGGGGTGACATTGATGCCGTCAATGGTGCCGCAGTCGTCCTCGGTGATCACCGCGTCCTGGGCCACGTCCACCAACCGCCGGGTCAGATACCCGGAGTTGGCGGTTTTCAGCGCGGTGTCCGCCAGTCCTTTCCGGGCACCGTGCGTCGAAATGAAGTACTGCAGGACGGTGAGACCTTCCCGGAAGTTAGCAGTGATCGGAGTTTCGATGATTTCACCCGAAGGCTTGGCCATCAAACCCCGCATGCCGGCCAACTGCCGCATCTGGTCCTTGCTGCCCCGGGCGCCGGAGTCGGCCATCATGAAGACCGGGTTGAAGGAGTCCACTTCTTCCTGGTGGACTACAGTCTTCTCCGGGTTTTCCGGGTCCGGCAACTCCAGCGTGAGCACCTCACGGGACATCTCCGCCATCATCTCCAAGGCGATCTCGTCGGTAGCCTTGGCCCAGATGTCCACTACCTTATTGTATTTTTCCCCTTCGGTGATGAGACCTTCCTGATACTGTTCCTCCACCTGGTTCACTTCGGTCTGGGATTGTCCGAGAATGGCCGGCTTGCGGCTGGGGATCACCATGTCTTTGATGGAAATGGAGATACCCGCCTGGGTGGCGAACTTGTAGCCCAGATTCTTCAACTGATCCGCAAAGATGACCGTGTCCTTGATACCGCACTTACGGTAGGCATGAGAGACAAGCTTGCGGATCTCTCTTTTGTTCATGGTTTTGTTGATCAGGTCAAAGGACAGCCCCTCGGGGAGAATCTCCCGAAGGATCACCCGGCCCACCGTAGTGGGATAAATCTTGCCGTCGATGCGCACCGGGATGCGGGCCTGGAGATGGACCACGCCTTGGTCATAGGCCACCCGGACTTCCTCGGGGCCGGAATAGGGCATGGGCTTGTGGCCGTTTTGGGCCACCCGCTCGCCTTTGGCGAAGGGCCGTTCCCGGGTAAGGTAATAGAGCCCCAAGACAATATCCTGGGAGGGGATGATGATGGGGTCGCCGTTGGCCGGGGAGAGGACGTTATTGGTGGACATCATCAGGGCCCGGGCCTCGATTTGGGCCTCGATGGACAGCGGCACGTGCACCGCCATCTGGTCGCCGTCAAAATCGGCGTTGAATGCAGTGCAGACCAGGGGATGCAACTGGATGGCCTTGCCCTCGATGAGCAAGGGCTCAAAGGCCTGGATGCCCAGCCGATGCAGGGTGGGGGCCCGGTTGAGCATCACCGGATGCTCCCGCACCACTTCGTCCAGGATATCCCAGACCTCCGGGGTCTCCCGGTCCACCAGTCTTTTCGCCACTTTGATGGTGGTGGCATAGCCCTTGGCCACCAGCTTATGGAAAATAAAGGGCTTGAAGAGTTCCAGGGCCATCTGCTTGGGCAGACCGCACTGATGCAGCCGCAATTCCGGGCCCACAACGATTACCGAGCGCCCGGAGTAGTCCACCCGTTTCCCCAACAGGTTCTGGCGGAAGCGGCCCTGCTTGCCCTTGAGCATATCGGAGAGTGACTTCAGGGCGCGCTTGTTGGGACCGGTGATGGTGCGGCCCCGGCGGCCGTTCTCGAACAGCACGTCCACCGCCTCCTGCAGCATTCGCTTTTCGTTCCGAATGATAATATCCGGGGCGTTGAGCTCCAGCAGCCGTTTCAACCGGTTGTTGCGGTTGATCACCCGGCGGTAGAGGTCGTTCAAATCCGAGGTGGCGAAGCGCCCGCCGTCCAGGTGCACCAAAGGCCGCAGATCAGGGGGCAGTACGGGAATCACCTCCATGACCATCCACTCGGGCCGCTGGCCGGACTCTCTGAAGGAATCGATAATCTTGAGCCGTTTGGCCAGCTTCTTGCGCTTGGCGTCGGAACTGGTCTTGATCATCTCATGACGCACTGCAACGGACAGGGGCTCCAGCTCAACCACCTTCAACATTTCCCGGATGGCTTCGGCGCCCATGCCGGCCTTAAACCGGTCCCCGAACTCTTCCCGGGACTGGCGGTATTTTTCCTCGGACAACAGCATGCCCTTGGTCAGAGTCGTATCACCGCCATCCACCACCACAAAGGCTTCGAAATAGAGGATCTTCTCCAGCTCTTTGAGGGTCAGATCCAGGAGATTGCCGATCTTGCTGGGCAGGCTCTTTAAAAACCAGATGTGCACTACCGGGCAGGCCAGTTCGATGTGGCCCATCCGTTCCCGGCGCACCTTGGACTGGATCACCTCGACCCCGCACTTTTCGCAGGTGATCCCCCGGTGCTTCATGCGCTTGTATTTTCCACAGTTACATTCGTAATCCTTGGCCGGTCCGAAGATTTTGGCGCAGAACAGGCCGTCCCGTTCCGGCTTAAATGTCCGGTAATTGATGGTCTCCGGTTTTTTCACCTCCCCGAAGGACCAAGAGCGGATCATGTCCGGGGACGACAAAGACAACCGCACCGCCTCGATGGCAATGGGGTCTTCGGGCCGGGCAAACAGACTATTCAAATCTTCTAAAGCGACTTCGCGCATTTTTTCCATAAGAGGCTATATCCTCAGGACTTTTCCTTGTCCTTTTTCAGGAGCTCGACGTTGAGCGCCAGGCTCTTGAGCTCCCGCACCAGCACGTTGAAGGACTCCGGCAACCCCGCTTCCAGGTCGTATTCGCCCTTGAAGATCTTTTCGTACATGCGAGTGCGGCCGGCCACGTCATCCGATTTCACCGTCAGGAATTCCTGCAGCGTATAAGCCGCGCCGTAGGCCTCCAGGGCCCAAACTTCCATTTCACCCAGGCGCTGGCCGCCGAACTGGGCCTTGCCGCCCAGGGGCTGCTGGGTCACCAGGGAATACGGGCCGATAGACCGGGCGTGGATCTTGTCCGCCACCAGGTGATGCAGCTTCATCATATACATCACCCCCACGGTGACGTCCCGGTCGAACTCCTCACCGCTGCGCCCATCCCGCAAGCGCGCCTGGCCGCCGGTGGGCAACCCGGCTTCCGCCAGGTAGGCCTCCACCTCTTCTTCGGTGGCGCCGTCAAAGACCGGGGAGGCCATGTGAATCCCGTCCTGATAATGCTTTTGCCAGATTTGCCGGATTTCCTCGTACGTCAGAGAATCGATTTCCTTGGCCAGATTCTCATCGGCATTCAGGACCCGCTTCAGGCGCGCCTGGATGGACTCCAGACTGTAGAATTTATCGATCATCTCCCCGATGCTCTGGCCCAGGGCATGGGAGGCCCAGCCCATGTGGGTCTCCAGCACCTGGCCCACGTTCATGCGGGAAGGCACGCCCAGGGGGTTGAGGACGATGTCTACCGGTGTGCCGTCGGCAAAATAGGGCATGTCTTCTTCCGGCATCAGCCGGGACACCACCCCCTTATTGCCATGGCGGCCGGCCATCTTGTCGCCCACAGCCAACTTGCGCTTCATGGCCACAAAGACCTTGACCTTCTTGATGACCCCGGGGGGCAGCTCGTCCACCTTCCGGAGCCGGCCCAGCTTGGCCTCGAAGACCATGTTCACTAGGTGCAACTGTTCCTGATAGCGGTCCAGAAGTTGATCCAATTGGTCTTCTATCCCCGAGTCCTCGAAAGACACGTGACGCCAGAACTCCAGGTTATGGCGGCTCACCAGCTCCGGCGATACCGGCTCTCCGGCATGCAGGTAAGTGTTGCCGGTGCGCTCGTCGTCCAGGATGTCGGCCACCTTATGGCCCACCACCAGGTCTTTCACCTGCTGGCGGAAGCTCTGGGTGATGATGGAGATCTCGTCGGCCTGGTCCTTTTGCAGTTTGGCCACCGCTTCATCTTCGATGGAACGGCTGCGGTCGTCTTTCTCCACGCCCTTGCGGGAGAAGACCCGGGCGTCGATTACGACACCTTCGATACCCGGGGGCACCCTGAGTGAGGTGTCTTTTACGTCGCCGGCTTTTTCACCGAATATGGCCCGGAGCAGTTTTTCTTCCGGGGTAAGCTGGGTCTCCCCTTTCGGGGTGATTTTGCCCACCAGAATGTCGCCGGGCCGCACTTCGGACCCCAGACTGATGATGCCGCTCTCATCCAGGTTGCTTAAGGCGTCTTCGCCCACGTTGGGGATATCCCGGGTGATATCCTCTTTACCCAGCTTGGTGTCCCGGGCCATCACTTCGAATTCTTCGATGTGGATGGAGGTAAAGACGTCGTCTTTGATCAGGCGCTCGCTCACCAGGATAGAGTCTTCAAAGTTGTAGCCGCCCCAGGGCATGAAGGCCACCATGACGTTTTTGCCCAGGGCCAGTTGTCCCATAGCGGTGGCGGGGCCGTCGGCAATGATCTGGCCTTTCTCCACCAGGTCTCCCGGCGCCACGATGGGGCGCTGGTTAAAACAGGTGTTCTGGTTGGTCCGCTGAAACTTCGTCATCTTGTAAATGTCAACGGGGGAACCATCGCCCCCGGGGCCGGACTCCGCCGCCCGTATGACGATACGGGTGGAATCCACATCCTCTACATACCCCCGGCGCCGGGCCGTCACGGTGACCCCTGAATCCCTGGCCACCACGCCTTCCATGCCGGTGCCCACCAGAGGCGTGCTGCTCGTCAACAACGGCACCGCCTGACGCTGCATGTTGGAGCCCATCAGGGCGCGGTTAGCGTCGTCGTGCTCCAGAAAAGGAATCAGCGACGCAGCCACGCTCACCAACTGGTTGGGGGAAACGTCCATATATTCAATCTGGTCCGGGTGGGCAATGATAAATTCCCCCCACTTCCGGGCCTCGATCATCTCATCTTTAAACCGCCCCTTGCTATCCAGGCGGGCGTTGGCCTGGGCGATGACCTTGTCGGCCTCTTCCAGGGCGCTCAGGTACTTGATCTGCTTGGTAACCCGGGTCTCCACCTTGCCGCGCTTTTCCACCTTGTCCACCACCCGGTAAGGGGTCTCGATGAACCCCAACTCGTTGACTCGGGCAAAGGTGGAAAGGGACACAATGAGCCCGATGTTGGGACCTTCCGGGGTTTCAATGGGGCAGATACGGCCGTAATGGGTGGGGTGCACGTCCCGCACCTCAAACCCGGCCCGTTCCCGGGTCAGACCGCCGGGACCCAGGGCGCTCAAACGGCGCTTATGGGTGATTTCACTCAAGGGGTTGGTCTGATCCATGAACTGGGAGAGCTGGGAGGTCCCGAAAAACTCTTTGATCACCGCTTGCACTGGCTTGGCGTTCACCAGGTCATGCGGCATCAGGGTGTCCAGATCCTGGATGGCCATGCGTTCTTTAATGGCCCGCTCCATCCTTACCAACCCCACCCGGAATTGATTCTCCAGCAACTCGCCCACCGCCCGGACCCGGCGGTTGCCCAGGTGGTCGATGTCGTCCACGGGTCCTTCCCGGTCTTTTTGGGTGATGAGTTCCCGCACTGCCAGGAGGATGTCCTCCCGTTCCAGGGTAGTCTGGGTTAAGGGCAACCGGTCCGCGGGGTCGGGTCTCAGTTTCAGGTCCAGCTTGAGCCGGCCCACCGGCGACAGATCGTAATATTCCGGGTTAAAAAAGAGATTCTGGAAGAAGCTGGTGGCCACTTCGTCATTAGGGCGGTTGCTGGGGCGCAGACGGCGATAGATCTCCAGGACGGCGTCTTTGATGGTGGCGGTCTTGTCCGCCACCAACGTGTTCCGCAAACAGGGGCTGACGTTGACCCCGTCGATGAAGAGCAGGTCCAGTTCCTTGACGCCTTTCTCCTGTAACTGGGCGATCTTATCCTCGGCGAGCATCTCGTTGCACTGCGCCAGAACTTCACCGCTCTCCGGGTCCAGGATATCGTGGGCCACCACCCGCCCCACCAGATCGGTGACGGCGCTCGTGACGGACTCTACCCCGGCCCGTTTCATCTTTTGAATCAAAACCGGGGTCAGGCGTTTGCCCTTCTTGATCAGGACGTCCCCGCTCTTGGGGTCGGGGATGTCGGCGGTGGTGGTTTTGTCCATCAGCAGTTCCGGGATAAAGGACTGCTGGATGGTCTCGCCGGTCAATAACACCCGCTGGGTCTTATAGAAAAAGTTCAAAAGCTCTTCGGTGGTGTACCCCAGGGCTTTCAGGAGGATGGTGGCGGGAAATTTGCGCCGCCGGTCGATACGCACATACAGGATATCCTTCGGATCGAATTCGAAATCGATCCAGGAGCCCCTGAGCGGAATCAGCCGGGCGGAGTAAATGATCTTGCCGCTGGAATGGATCTTGGCCCGGTCATGGTCAATAAACAGACCTGGGGAGCGGTGCAACTGGCTCACCACCACCCGCTCGGTGCCATTGATGATGAACGTGCCGTGTTCGGTCATCAGGGGCAAGGTGCCGAAATAAATCTCCTGCTCTTTGATGTCCCGGATGGTCTGGGCCTTGGTGTCGGGCCCCACGTCATGGACTACCAGGCGCACCCGTATCTTCATGGGCACTTCGAAGGTCATGCCCCGCTGCTGGCACTCGTCTACGTCGTACTTGGGATCGCCCAAGCCGTACTCGACGAACTCCAGGGAGCAGACGCCGCTAAAATCCCGGATGGGAAAGACGCTCTTGAAGACTCCCTGGAGGCCGTGTTCCGACCGCGCCTCCGGTTCCACATCTTTTTGCAAGAAGCGGTGGTAGGACTCTTTCTGCATCTCGATGAGATTGGAGATGTCCACAATCCGCTCGATCTTGCCAAAATTTTTACGATACAGCCGTAACGGCGATAATGCTTTGGCCATGGATACTCCTTGAAGGATGGCCGAAGTTCAGGGGCTACTTACTCCCGCCGGGCGGGCGTCTCTGCCCGCCACAGTGGGCTACTTAATTTCGATGGTAGCTCCCTGCGCTTCCAACTTCTTCTTGACTTCTTCAGCTTCAGCCTTGGTAATGGCTTCTTTCAACGTGGTAGGCACGTTTTCCACCGCTTCCTTGGCTTCTTTCAGCCCCAAATTGGTGACGGCCCGGACTTCCTTGATCACCTGAATCTTGTTAGGACCGCAGACCGTCAGGACCACGTCGAATTCGGTTTTCTCTTCCGCCGCCGGAGCCGCCTCCGCCGCCACGGCTCCCACTGCGGCCATCGCCACCGGGGCCGCCGCCGACACCCCAAACTTCTCTTCCAGCTCCTTGATGAGCGTAGAAAGTTCCAGCACCGTCATGTTGGCCAGGTAGTCGACTACCTCAGCACGCGAAATGGACATCTTGCCTTCCTCCTTATCCTCGAGTAAATCTTGCTGGTTTTCATGATTACCGGCACCGCCTCATTCAGCCGGCGAACCGATTTTTCATAATTTGTTTATTTGTATAATCTTTTTTAACCAAATCAATGAATTAGCCCAAAAGAGTGGGCCGCCATTGCCCGCTTAAGCCTCTGTCCCAGGCGTGGCCTCCGGCTCTGCCGCCGCCGGGGCTTCCGGGGCCTCGGGCGCCGCTGCCACCGCGGGTTCGGATTCGGCCTTCTTATCCTTCAAGGCCACCAGCACGTTAAGCAGGCCCCGGGGCACCGCCGCCAGCACTGCTACTAACGCCGTGGGCACGCCTTGCATCACGCCCAACAACTGGGCCAGGAGCACTTCCCGGGCCGGCAGCTTGCTGAGGGCTTCCAGGTCCTTAACGCTCAAGGCCTGGCCACCCAAAGCTCCGGCCTTAATCACCAGTTGCGGTTTTTCCTGGGCAAATTTGATGAGCACTTTGGTCGCAGCCACCGGATCGCCAAACCCCAAAGTCAAGGCGTTGGGCCCGGTGGAATGGGAGAGCAGAGGCGCCAGGGGAGAATCATCGGCCGCGGCCCGCCTCAGCAGGGTGTTTTTTACCACCCGGAGTTCGGCGGAGGCTTCAGTCAACTGCCGCCGGAGCCTGGTCATTTCCTCTACTTTCAGCCCTTTGAAATCCGTCAGGATGCCGATCTGCGCTTTCGCTGCCGTCTCCTGGATTTCCTGGACAATTTCGGCTTTCTGTTGCTTACGCACCTCTCTCTCCTTTACAGCAGGCGCACCAGGTTTTTGACGTCGCTGGTGTCCACCGGAATTCCAGGACCCATGGTGGTGCTCAGATGGATGCCCTTCATATAGGTACCTTTACTGGTGGCAGGCTTCAGCCGCACCAGGGTGTCCATCAGGGCCGCCAGGTTCTGCAGGATTTTTTCGGACCCGAAGGACACCTTGCCCACCGGGGCATGGATTACTCCGGCCCGGTCCACCCGAAACTCGACCTTGCCGCCTTTCAGTTCGTCCACCGCCTTGGCCACCTCAAAGGTAACCGTCCCCACCTTGACATTGGGCATCAGACCCCGGGGACCCAGGATTTTGCCGATCTTGCCCACCGCGCCCATGAGGTCCGGGGTGGCTACGGCCTTATCGAATTCCATCCAGCCGCCCTTGATCCGCTCGATGAGGTCTTCGGCCCCGACATAGTCGGCGCCGGCATCCGCAGCCTCTTTTTCCTTTTCTCCCTTAGCGAATACCAGGACCCGCACCGTCTTTCCCAGCCCATGGGGCAGGACCACCGCCCCCCGGACCATCTGATCGGCGTGGCGAGGGTTCACTCCCAGGGCCACCGCGGTTTCCACGGTTTCGTCAAACTTGCCGGATGAAGCCTCCAGCGCCAGGTTGACGGCGTCCTGGAAGGGGTAGCGCTGATTGCGGTCCACCTTAGCGGCGGCCTCCCGATATCGCTTGCCATGTTTGGCCATCGGTATCACTCTCCCTTGTTCGTTCATCCCCCTCCCCTGGTGGGAGGGGGTTAGGGGGGGGCATGACTCACCCCACCCTAACTCTCCCCCATCAAGGGGGAGGGAATTACGCTACTCAACTATCTCAATACCCATGCTCCGGGCGGTCCCGGCGATGCTGTGCATAGCCATTTCCAGGCTGTTGGCGTTCAGGTCCGGCATCTTCTGCTTGGCGATCTCCTCAAGCTGGGCGCGGGTTATCTGCCCCGCCTTTTCCCGGCTGGGTTCCTTGGCGCCTTTGGCCACCTGAGCCATCTGCTTGAGCAGCACCGACGCGGGCGGCGTCTTGGTCACAAAACTGAAGGAGCGGTCGGCATAGACGGTGATCAGCACCGGGATAATGGTCCCTTCCTGGCCCGCGGTCTTGGCGTTGTAGCTCTTGCAGAATTCCATGATGTTGACCCCATGCTGCCCCAGAGCCGGACCGATGGGCGGCGAGGGGTTGGCTTGCCCTGCGGGAATCTGCAACTTGATCTGGGCGAGAACTTTCTTGGCCATAATATTTTCCTTAATTTCTGTAGGGGCGGACCTCTGTGTCCGCCCTCAATCAGAGCGCACACGTAGGTGCGCCCCTACATTTAAATCTTTTCCAGTTGCGTAAACTCCAACTCCACCGGCGTCGGCCGCCCGAACACGCTAATCATCACCCGCACCCGGCCCCGATCCGGCCGCACTTCGTCCACCACCCCGGCAAAATTGGTGAACGGCCCATCCATCACCTGGACCTTGTCTCCTTGCTCGAACTTGATTTTAGGTTTGGGCCTGAGCACTCCTTCCTGCATCTGAGCGATGATCTTTTGCGCATCTTCCTCGGGAATGGCCACCGGCTCCTCTTTACTGCCAATAAAGCCTGTCACTTTGGGGGTGTCTTTCACCAGATGCCAGGAATCGTCCGTCAGTTCCATGTGCACCAGGACGTAGCCCGGATAAAACTTGCGGGAGGAGAGCTTGCGTTCCCCCTTGACCATCTCTTCCACCGTCTCCGTGGGCACCAGCACCTGTTCCACCAGGTGTTCGAAACCCCGGGACTTGGCGCGCTCCATGATGGCATTCTTGACTTTCTGTTCAAAGCCCGAATAGGTATGAATAATGTACCACTTTTTGGACACGGTCTTGCCCTTTGGTCTTTAGTGGATGAAAAACCGAACGAAATGGGACAGGAGGAAATCCACGAATCCCAGGTACACTGAGATAAAAAGCACCAGGACCAGGACAACCCCCGTGGTGCCCAGGGTCTCCTTGCGGTTGGGCCAGGTGACTTTCTTGAGCTCTTGAACCGCTTCCACGAGAAAGTTCTTGGTTTGGGTCCAATATTGCTTAATCGGCGGAACCTTGCTGAACCACCCCGGCCGCGCTTTGCTCTGCTTAAGCCTGACCACCTGCCCGCGAGGCGTGTCGCCGCCTTCTTTCTGGTTTGCTTTGGGCTTTGTTTTGGTCTTCTTATTCATAAACCGGTTCCACCCTAATATTCTCCCGAACACGTAAACACCCAGCCCCCTGCCTGACGCCAAGGACATGGCCCGGGCTGAAGGACAAATCCAGGCTGGATCGTGTTAACCCTGGAATCACCTCAGTTAAGGGAGTTAGAGGCAAGATTCTGCGTGCGCGGTTAGATAACGGCTGGCACCAACCGATCCCGTCGTGCCAGATCACAGACCATAATTGGCAGGCCAGGAGGGATTCGAACCCCCAACATCCGGTTTTGGAGACCGGCGCT
>DZCR01000075.1 GCA_022736495.1 Desulfobacca acetoxidans | reverse complement strand
TTTTTTATTATGGCATTTCCTGTGATTCGGCCTGGGCCAGGGCCAATTTGGCCTTGAGCAGCTTCCGGTATTTGTCAGCGGCCTTGGATAGGTTTTTGGCCGCCATGGCTTTGAGGAGGTCGCCCTCCAGTTCGGCCACGTCCAGGCGCTGGTAGTAGTCCATGGTCTCTTTGAGGTGGGCCAGGACGATCTTGGCGGTTAAGATGGGATGATTATTGGTGACATTGGCGTCTTGAAAGCGGGTGCCGTGTTCCAGTTCCACCTCCAGGCCGATGATGAAGTCCTCCAGGGGGATGTTCATGCCCTCGGTATTGACCTCCTTGAGAATCACCTCGGCCTCTTCAGGCAGCACCTTGCCATCCGTGACTTTGGTCCAATCCCGGATGTTGAGCGCCTTGCAGACTCGCTGTACTTCTTCCACGGGGACATATACGGGCAGTTCCATAACAGGCTCCTTTTCTGCGTGCTAAATCTTTCTTGATTCAGGTCCCAAGTCGGCGTTAACGGCGGTCAATGTTCCAGGTTATTCTAAAGACGTTTAAAGTCGAAATCTGGTCGGGATAGTTGGCTTTTCAGGGCGCTGATATCTTTTTTCGCTTTGATGGCGGCCTGAATTTCGGAGTTGCCCCGGATATCCCCCAAAAGAATGGTCCCCACCAGGCAATTATCCTGGAGGACTAACTTGCGATAGGTCTTTTGGGCCTTATCCTGGTGGATGATGGCTTCCAGCTTGCCGTCGGCATCGATATCTCCGGCCGCAACCAGGTCAATGCCCACCACTTTCAGGACATTGGACGGCAGCGTGCCCTCATATTTCGCCTCTTGGCCCGCCATGGCGGCGCCGGCCACCCTGCCCTGCTCCATGGCCGCCGGCCAGATGCCGTAAAGGCGGCCCCGGTGCTCGATGAGGTCCCCCGCAGCGTACACATCATCTCGGGAGGTTTTCATGCTGTCATCCACCTTAACTCCTTTGTCCACTTCCAATCCCAAGGCCTGGGCCAGGGTGAGATCCGGCCGGACCCCCGCGGAAATGAGCACCAGGTCGCCTCTGATTTTGTCCCCGCCTTTCAGGCAGACCTGAAGACCATCCGGTCCGGAGACAATCTCTTCAGATGTGGCTCCGAGGTGAAAGGTGAATCCCATGTCCTCCATCTGGCTCTGGAGGATGGCCGCGCCGGGCACATCCATCTGCCGGGGCAGGAGCCGGGGGAAGAACTCCACCACAATAACCTTCAGACCCTTCTTGCGCAGGCCGTTGCCGGCCTCGAGGCCCAAAAGACCGCCGCCGATGAGCACCGCGGTTTTGGCCTGGGCGGCGGCGTGCCTGATGCGGTCGGCGTCGGCCAGAGTTTTCAGGGTAAACACCCCCGGGGAGTCGGCCCCCTTCATGGGCGGGATAAAGGACTTGCCCCCGGCGGCCAACAGGAGCTTGTCAAAAGGAAAGCTCCCCTTCTCGGTCTCCACAACTTTCCGAACCGCGTCTATGGTGGTAACCGGGGTGGTCAGATGCAGATCAATCCGGTGCTGCTCGTACCAGCTCTGCGGATGAATGATGACCTGGTCCGCCTGTTTGTCCCCGGCCAGGTACTCCGGCAGGGCAGGCACATAATAAAAAGGCCGGTCTTCCCTGGAAAAGATGGTGATCTTTCCATCCGGGTCAAATTCCCGGATATTTTCTGCCGCGGCATTGGCCGCCACGCCATTACCGATGATCACATATGCGGTCATGTTTACTCCTTTCTGGCTATGATTATCTATACGGTTTTTCTTTCGGACCGGAGGCAACCGCGAGGTCGGCAAGACCGCCAGACCTGAGCCTGAGGTGAAAAGGACCGGGCCATGTTAAACGCACCATGAACCTGTCGCGACGAGGGAATCCGGCCACGTATTCTTTACGTAACCATGGCCGCAAGACAAAACAAGCACCGGTCGGCTAGATTTTTTCTTCGCCCGCACCTGCGCCGATCACCGGCAAAATCTTTTCCACTTTAAAGAAAACCAGAAAGCGGGGCCCCTCCTGCATTTCCTGTTCAGCGGGGTAGGTCCGGCGGCGCAGAGCATAGAGCAGTTCGGTGTCCTGCTCTTCCCGGATTTTGGTGAGATAGAGCCTTTTGCCTTTGTAGCCGGGGCCGGTTTCCAGAAAGAGATAGGCCGCATGCAGGTTGTTCTGCAGATTGCTGTGGGTCAGGCGTTGAGGCATAATGAAGGCCACAGTGCCGTCGTCCATAACGTGGGGCCGGGCAAAAACCGCCACATTAACCTGACCGGAGGCGTCGGCCGTGCCCAGCACGCCGTGACCCTTGATAGTATCAAAATAGGCTTTCAAATCCACCTTGGTTCTCCCTCGGGCGGTGATTCCAGGCCCGGTCGACAGGTCGTTAAATCTCCAAATAAGTTATTAATTAAGAACGATTATTTTAATTGTCAAGGAAAAGAGAGATTTTTATCGTCAGCCTTCGACTTCCTGCCGGTGGATGCGTTCTATTGAAAATTTTTTTTAAAAATGGTTTTCGTGGGGCATGCCTGTAGTCGAAGAGACCGATTCCTTATCATTTTCCAAGGCCACTAAGGGTTCTATGAGCCGCAAAAAAGGGCGGACACGTCCGCCCATACGAAGTACTGATGAACCCAGGCCGGAGGCCTGTGCCATTTTGTGTATGGTGCGCGGGCGCACCGATGCTTGTCGTCCTGCTTAGCGCTGGCGGACGTGTTCTTGGATGAAGCCGATGATGTCGCCGGTGTCGGTGCCGGGGCCGAAGATGGCGGCGATGCCGGCGGTCTTTAGCGGCGGAATGTCTTCATCGGGGATGATGCCGCCGCCCATGACCAGGACATCGCCGATGCCCTTTTCCTTCACCAGGTCCAAAACCTTGGGAAACAGGTAGTTGTGGGCTCCGGAGAGCACGCTCATGGCAATGACGTCGGCGTCTTCCTGGAGGGCCGCCGCGACGATCTGCTCCGGGGTTTGCCTGAGGCCGGTGTATATCACTTCCATGCCGGCATCCCGCAAGGCCGCACAGATGACCTTGATGCCGCGATCATGCCCGTCTAAACCGGGCTTGGCGGCCAAGACCCTGATTTTTCTTTCTTCCGGCATTGTTATCTCCTTATCCGTGGGGTGGATGAGAATTCTTAATTAGTTCAAAGCTCAGAGTTCAAAGTTAAATGCATCTCCCTGCTGGACTTGTAACACTAAGCTTTGAACTTTTAACCTTGAACCTTGGACTTCTACATCAGCGCCGGGGCTTCGTATTCGCCGAAGACTTCCCGCAAGGTGTCGCAGACCTCGCCCAGGGAGGCCAGGGCTTTAACGGCCTTTAAGATGGGCGGCATGAGCGCATCGGTGCCTTGGGCCGCGGCCTTGAGTTCAGCCAGGGCCTGGGCCACCGCAGCGTTGTCCCGGGCGGCCTTCAGTTCCTGAAGGCGGGCAATCTGTTTTGCGCCCACTTCCGGGTCAACCTTGAGGAGGCCGGTGGGTTTTTCTTCGTGGGTCTGGAAGCGGTTTAAGCCCACGATGATGCGCTGGCCTTTTTCGATCTCCTGCTGGAACTTGTAGGCGCTGGCTGCGATCTCTTTCTGGATGAAGCCCTTTTCGATAGCCGCCACCGCGCCGCCCATGCGGTCGATCTGGTCGATGTATTCCTGGGCTTTCGCCTCCACGGCGTCGGTGAGATTTTCCAGATAATAGGAACCCGCCAGGGGGTCGATGGTGTCGCAGACGTTGGTCTCGTAAGCCACCACCTGCTGGGTGCGCAGGGCCACCTGGACCGCCAGTTCGGAAGGCAGGGCCAAGGCTTCGTCAAAGGAGTTGGTGTGCAGGGACTGGGTGCCGCCCAAAACGGCGCTCATGGCCTGGAAGGCCACCCGCATGATGTTGTTGAGGGGCTGTTGGGCGGTGAGGGAGCAGCCGGCGGTCTGGGTATGGAAGCGCAGCATCAGGGAGCGGGGGTCGGCGGCGTTGAAGCGCTCCTTCATGATCTTGGCCCACAAGCGGCGGGCGGCCCGGTATTTGGCCACTTCTTCCAGGAAGTCGGAATGGGAGTTGAAGAAGAAGGAAAGCCGGGGCCCGAACTCATCCACCTTCATGCCCGCCTGGATGGCCGCCTCGACGTAGGCGATACCGTTGGCCAGGGTGAAGGCGACTTCCTGCACCGCAGTGGAGCCGGCCTCCCGGATGTGGTAGCCGCTGATGCTGATGGTATTCCACTGGGGCACTTCCTGGGTGCAGTAGGCGAAGATGTCGGTGATGAGGCGCATGGAGGGCCGGGGGGCAAAAATGTAGGTTCCCCGGGCCGGGTATTCCTTCAGGATGTCGTTTTGCACCGTGCCCCGGAGTTTATTGAAGGGGACGCCTTGCTTTTCGGCCACGGCCAGGTACATGGCCATAATGACGGCGCAGGGGGAATTGATGGTCATGGAAGTGGACACCTGGTCCAGGGGGATGCCCTGGAAGAGGCGCTCCATGTCCCACAAGGAGTCGATGCAGACCCCGACCTTGCCCACTTCGCCCTGGGCCAGAGGGTGATCGGAATCATAGCCGATCTGGGTGGGGAGGTCGAAGGCCACCGACAGGCCGGTCTGACCGGATTTCAAGAGGAAGTGGTAGCGTTCGTTGGTTTCCTCGGCGGTGGCAAAGCCGGCGTACTGCCGCATGGTCCAGAAGCGGCCGCGATAGGCGGTGGGTTGGACCGCCCGGGTATAGGGATAGGCTCCGGGCAGACCCAACTGCTTCAGGTAGTCGAACTCGGCCATGTCCAGGGGAGTGTAAACCCGGTTGACGGGGATGCCCGACGTGTTGGCAAAATCCGCTTTGCGTTCCGGCATCTTCTGCAACGCCTTGGCCACCTTTTCATCATATTTGGCCTTGGCTTCTTTGATGCGTTCCAACTGCTCTTTATCAGACATGCACTGTCCTCCCTGAAACCGTTTTCAGTTTTCGGTTAAAAGAAACGCAACTATCCTGAGCATAAAGGTTTAGTTTGGGGCATTTAACGTTGCCGAGGTATTTCCATCAGGTTTTATAAAATGGGTGAACTTTACCTCAATCAAATATCTTAATAGGAAAAGGTTTTCCCTCGAGCCTTAAAATACCTAACCCCAATTAGCTTATCTGACCGGCGAGCCACTGCATATCGGAGATTTCCTGAATTTCTTGTCAAAAATTTTCTTACAAACACGGCTGAGAAGCAGGGAGCAGCAGAGAAACAAAGGGCGCCCACCTGGGGCGCCCGGATGATTTACCGCTCTCATTTGCCACAAAAGCATTGCGACGAGGGTTGATTCTTAAATCCCCCCGCCCCCCCTTTTGCAAAGGGGGGCTTTAAAACCGGGACGCCGCTCAGATCTCGCCTTCCTGCTCCATCTTGGCCAGGGCTTCGAAGCGGATGTCCATGCCCAGGACGCCTTGGATTTCATCGGCGTCGTTATGCACCGGCACGCTTACGGTGATGCACAGGGCGCCGGTAAACCGGGAAGTATAGAAGTCCGAGACGAAGGCCTTGCCGGTCTTGATGGGTTCGATGAACCAGGAACGGTTGGACAGGTCTTCGTCCAGTTTCATTTCGGCGTACTTGGCCCGGTCCACGATGTGGGTGATGTTCCGGGTGATTTTGCGGCCGTCCAGGTTGACGACATACATGAACTGGATGAAGGGGAAGTTATCCAGGTCCTTCTGGAGGATCGGCTCCATGCGGGCCGGGTCCATGGAACGGATGTCGTCTGCCAACGCCAGGTCGGCCGCCAGGTGGGCCGCCAGTTTGTAGGCCTTTTGTTTGAGCTGGTCGAACTCGGAGACAAAAAGCTCGGAAAGGTAGCGGCGGGCCATCTTCTCCATCTCTTCGTCGGAGATGGAGGTGCAGCGGCCGGACTCGTACATTTCCATGATGCGCTTGAAGATTTTGGCCACGCCGGGGTGGTTCTTGTCCACGGCCCGGTCTCCTTCGAGCTCAAGCCGGGTGTTGAGCCAGTGGACGATGCCGGCCTTGCCGGATTTGTCGGTGATAGTGATCCGGATGGGCCGGTTGAGGATCTTGCCGGTGTCGAAGGCATTGTAGATCTCTTCGTTTTTGAGAAGACCGTCGGCATGGATCCCGGCGCTGGTATTGTTGAAGTTCTTCCCCACGAAGGGGTAATTAGCGGGAATGTGATAATGCAGTTCCCGTTCGAAATACTCGCCGATCTCGGTGATCACCGTGGTGTCAATGCCGTCAGTAGCGCCCCTCAGAGAGATATACTCCATGAGCATGCCCTCGATGGGGGCGTTGCCGGTGCGTTCGCCGAAGCCCAGCAGGGCGCCGTTGACCGCGCCGCAGCCGTAGAGCCAGGCGGTGACGCTGTTGACCAGGACTTTGTGGAAGTCGTTGTGGCCGTGCCACTCCAGGAGAGGGCCCGGCACCCCGGCATCTTCAATCATGGCCCGCACCAGCCGGGGCACGCTCCGGGGCAGGGCGGCGCCGCAATAGGGCACGCCGTAGCCCATAGTGTCGCAGAGGCGGATCTTGATATCGATCCCGGACTCGGCCCGGAGTTTCATCAACTCAATGGCGAAGGGGACACAAAAGCCGTAGATGTCGGCCCGGGTCACGTCCTCCATGTGGCAGCGAGGGATAATGCCCTGCGCCAAAGCAGCCTTGACGATGGCCAGGTAATCCTCCATGGCCTTTTTCCGGTCCCATTTGAGCTTGAGAAAAATGTGATAATCGGACACCGAGGTGAGGATGCCGGTTTCAGTCAGGCCCATCTCTTTTACCAGGGCCAGGTCCGAGGCGTGAGCGCGAATCCAGCCAGTGATCTGGGGAAACTCGTAGCCCCGCTCCCGGCATTGCTGCACGGCCTCTTTGTCCTTAGCGCTATAGAGGAAAAACTCGCTCTGGCGCACGATGCCCTTGGGGCCGGACAGGCGGTGGAGCAGGTCGAAGATATCCACGATCTGGGGCACCGTGTAGGGGGGCCGGGCCTGCTGCCCGTCCCGGAAGGTGGTGTCGGTGAGCAACATCTGCTTCGGGGGTTGGGGCACGACGAATTTATAATCGAAGTCGATGCGGGCCACTTCGGTGTAGGGAAAGATGTTCCGCATCAGGTTGGGCTCTTCCACCTCCTGCAATTTATGGCGCCAAAAAGAGGTGTGCTCATGATCCAATAACCGGCGTTCTTTGTTCCAGCGAGACATATTGTGCCATCCGTTTGTAGCCGTTAGCTGTCAGCATTTAGCCGTCAGCTTAAGGCATTTTTCATTTTTTGAGGGATTGCAACGTGTTATCGCTCTCTCGTATCCCCTAAATAAATTTATAAAAACTAACTGCTAATTGCTAACTGCTGATAGCTACTTCTCCACCCTCAGGCCCAACTCCAGCAGTTGTTCCAGGGCCACGGGAGACGGGGCTTTGGTCACCAGGCAGGCGGCTTTCTGGGTCTTGGGAAAGGCGATGACCTCCCGGATCGATTTGGCGCCGCAGAGGATGGCCACCAGACGGTCGAACCCGAAGGCCACGCCCCCGTGAGGCGGCGCCCCGTATTCCAGGGCCTCCAGGAGAAAACCGAATTTTTCCTCGGCTTCCTCAGTGCCGATTTTTAACGCCTGAAAGACCTGTTGCTGGATATCCCGGCGGTTGATCCGGATGCTGCCGCCGCCGATCTCCGTACCGTTGAGCACCAGGTCGTAAGCTCGGGCCCGCACGCGTCCCGGATCGCTCTCAAGCAAAGACAAGTCTTCTTCCTTGGGGGCCGTAAAGGGATGATGCATGGCGACAAAACGCCTCGCCTCGTTGTCATACTCCAGCATGGGGAAGTCGGTGACCCAAACCAGGTTGAAGGCGTCTTCGGGGATAAGCCCTTCTTTCTCCGCCAGATGGAGCCGCACCTGACCCATGGCGGTGCAGGCCACCAGGGGGACATCCGCCACAAAGAGGAGCAGGTCGCCCTCCTCGGCTTCCAGGCGCCCGTTGATGGCCGCCTTGGCCCCTGAGGGGAAAAATTTGGCCAGGGGCGACTGCCAGGCCCCCTCGTTCTGAATCTTTACCCAGGCCAGGCCCCGGGCCCCGTAAACGCCGGCCAGATCGATGAGTCCGTCCAGATCCTTGCGGGAAAGTTTGGCCAACCCCCGGCCGCATAAGGCCTTGACGATGCCGCCCTGGTCCACCACCTCCCGGAACTGGCGGAACTCCGAGTCCATAACCAGGTCGGTGATATCCTTGAGTTCCAGCCCAAAGCGCGTGTCCGGGCGGTCCAACCCGAAGCAGTCCAGGCATTCCTGGTAGGTCAGGCGGGGAAAGGGAGGTTTGAGGTCGATCCCCTTGAGTTCCCGAAACAGGGCCACCATGAGCCCTTCTACTACGTGCATGATGTCCGCTTCGGTGATGAAGGCCATCTCCACGTCGATCTGGGTGAACTCGGGCTGGCGGTCGGCCCGCAAATCCTCGTCCCGGAAGCAGCGGCACAACTGGTAATAGCGCCCGAGGCCGGCCATCATCAGAAGCTGCTTAAAGAGCTGGGGCGACTGGGGCAGGGCGAAGAACTGCCCCGGCTGCACCCGGCTGGGCACCAGGTAATCCCGGGCCCCTTCGGGAGTGCTCTTGGTGAGGATGGGGGTTTCCACCTCGATGAAGCCCTGGCCGTTGAGAAACTGGCGGGTCACCGCTGCTGCCCGGTGCCGGAAAAGGATGTTCTTCATGACACTGGGGCGGCGCAGGTCCAGATAGCGGTATTTTAGCCGCAGGGCCTCGGAGATGTCCACCTTGTAGTCTTCCAACTCGAAGGGCGGGGTCTTGGAGGAGTTCAAGAAGCGTAACTCTTCAACCAGGACCTCGATTTCTCCAGTGGGCAGGTTGGGGTTGATCATGTCCTCAGGCCTGAGGTTCACCAGGCCCCGCACCGCGATGACGTACTCATCCCGGAGTACCCCGGCTTTGATGTGGGTGTCGGGGTTGATGGTGGGGTTAAAGACCACCTGGGTCAGCCCCTCCCGGTCCCTGAGGTCCACGAAGATAAGGCCGCCATGGTCCCGCCGCCGCTGCACCCAGCCCATGAGCACGACTTCCACGCCGTTATCCGCCGCGGTGAGCGCATTGCATGAATGGGTGCGGCTTAGCCCTTCCAGTGAATCAAACACGGTGAGTTTCCTTCTTCCACAGGCTTTTGCCGTAGAGGCGACCCATGTGTCAGCCCGGTTGGAGGGCGCACAGAGGGTGCGCACCTACAAACCGTTTAAGAGTTTATTCAGTGAGGATTTTCTTGCTTAAATAATCCACCAGATCTTCAAAGGGCACCTGCTCCTGCTCCAATGGGGCCCGCCCGCTGTCGCCGGGGGCAGCAAGTTTGCGCATGGGGCGAACCTGGGCCGCGCCCGTCTGCAGTTCCTTGTCTCCCAGAATAACCACGTAGGAAGTGTGCAACCGGTCCGCCAGGGTCAACTGAGCTTTGAGGGACCGGCCATCGAAATCCATTTCCCCGGCCAGATTTTTCCGGCGCAACTCTTCGACCAGGGTGAAGGCCCGATCCCGGGCCGGTTCCCCCAAGGCGGCTACAAAAACGCGATTTTGTTGGTCCTGGCCCAAATCCTGCGGCAGCACTTCCAAAAGGCGATCCTCGCCGATGGCAAAGCCGATGGCGGGCAGGTCCGGGCCGCCCAGTTCTTTGGCCAGGCCGTTGTAACGCCCGCCGCCGGCCACGGCATCCTGGGCCCCCAGGCCCACGGCCACCACTTCAAAGGCGGTGCGGGAGTAGTAGTCCAGGCCTCGAACCAGCTTCGGCTGCACCTCGTAGGCCACGTGAAACCGGTTCAGCAACTCCTGCACCCGGGCGAAGTGGGCGGCGCAATCGGGGCAGAGATAATCTTTGATCATCGGGGCGTTTCGCAGAATCTCCTGACAGTGGACGCTCTTACAGTCCAGAACCCGTAAAGGGTTGGTGGTGCGGCGGCGCTGACAATCCTCGCAGAGGTTCTCTCGGTTGATGAGAAACAGCCCCAGGGCCGCCTTGAACTTGACCTGGCATTCGGGGCAGCCCAGGGAATTGATGAGCAGGCACATCTCGCCTAAGAGCAGGCGCTTGAGCAGGTGGAGCAGGAGCAGGATGACTTCCACATCTAGCTCCGGGGCCTCCACCCCGAAGGCCTCGCAGTTGATCTGGTAAAACTGGCGAAAGCGCCCTTTTTGGGGGCGCTCATAGCGGAACATGGGCCCCATGGTATAGAGCTTCTTGACCCCGGCGTCCTTTTCCAGGCGGTTTTCCACCACGGCCCGCAGCACCGAAGCGGTGGCTTCGGGCCGCAGCGTTAGGGAGTCGCCTTTGCGGTCCGGGAAGGTGTACATTTCTTTGGCCACGATGTCGGTCTCGTTCCCGATGGCCCGGGCGAAGAGCTCGGTGCGCTCGAGCAGGGGCAGACGAATCTCGCGGTAGCCGTAGAGGTCGAAGACCTCGCGAGCCACGGATTCGACCCACTGCCACCGGGAAGTGTCCGGCGGCAGGATGTCCCGCATCCCCCGAATTGCTTTGATCATAGGTTAATCCAGAATCTTAGTGCCAAAAAATAAAAATAACCTTTAAAGGCAGGGGCTGTCAAGGTGATTTGCTAAGCATTGGGCATGGGTAAGGTGAGTGTGCGCCCAACCTGAGGACGGACACAGGGGTCCGCTACAAAAATTAATTAACCTGGATGATTGCAGTTTGGCATTACTCCATCAATAATGACGCACTGGAAACCGAAAACCTTTTTACTGGGAAAGCATGAGATTCCCAAACAGGAGATTAATGAAGGCCAACTTGTGCGGGGTGAGGACCTTGTTCCGGCGCATGACCAGGGCCAGATGATCCGGCTTGCAGTAATGGGCCAGGGGAATGATAGCCAGATGGCGCAGGCGCTCGGGTGGCAGGTGCCGGGCCAGGGTGGCAAAAGCCAGGCCCAGGCCGGTTTCCACGTAGCGGGCGCTCAGTTCGACGTTGGATGATTCTAAAATGATGCGCCAGGCGAGGCCCAGCTTCTCGAAGTGCGCCTCGATTAGGCGCCGGCCCCCGGATTCTTGGCCCCGTGGCGGTACAATCAAGGGATACTGGGCGATCTGGCGCCACGTGACCCGGCGCGCCCGGGCCAGGGGGTGAGAAAGCGGAGCCAGGAGAACCGTGTCCACCGGCTGCCAGCGCCTGCCCTCCAGGTCCTTGGGGACCCGGGACTCCAAGGCCAGGCCGAAATCGACGTCGCCGTTTTTCACCAGGGTGAAGACTTCGGCTTGGGGGCGGTCTAACAGGGTCAACTCCACCTGGGGAAACTGCCGCAGATAAGACAAGAGGGTCTCGGGCAAGAGGTGATAGAGGGTGGTAAAAGGCGCGGCCAGAGAGAGCGGTCCCTGGGGCTGCCCTTTAAGGGCCCGCAATTCTTCTAAAAGCCCGTCCCATTGCTGCAACATCGCCTGGGCGAAGGCAAAAAGCTTTGCTCCCGCGGGGGTGAGTTGCAAACGGCGTTTGGCCAGGCGCTCGATAAGCTGGCTGCCCAGTTCTGCTTCCAGGGCCTTGACCTGCTGGCTTAAGGCCGACTGGGTCCGAAAGGTGGCTTCCGCCGCCTTGGTGAAGCTCCCCAGTTTGGCCACTTGGCAGAAGCCCAGGAGTTGTTGCCATTCCATATGATTTGCTAATGATTAATATAATAATTATTAATTTTACTTATTTCTTTTTTTAGCAGAAATTCATAAGTAAGCCAAAGAAAATTTTTAATGGAGGCCTGTCATGAAAGAATCCTTACAGCCTGGCCTGAAGTTCGAATTTCAGTTTGAAATCCCGGACACCAAGACGGTGCCGCATCTTTACCCCGAGTCTCCGGAGTTTCAACAGATGCCCCGGGTGCTGGCCACCGGCTACATGGTGGGGCTCATTGAATGGGCCTGCATCCAGGCCCTTAATCCCCACCTGGATTGGCCCCAGGAGCAGACCGTGGGCATCGCCGTGAACCTGAGTCATGTGGCCGCGACTCCGCCAGGATTGGTGGTCACGGTCCGGGTCCTTTTGGAGAAGGTGGAAGGCCGCAAGCTCACCTTTTTCATTGAAGCCGACGACGGGGTGGATCTGATTTCCCAGGGTTACCACGAGCGCTTCGTCATCGATGCGGCGAAATTTAATGCCAAGATCGCAGGCAAGGCCCGGTCCGCCTTGACAGACCGGGAGTAACCGGCGAGTGGGGGGACCCCCTGACGATATTCCTGAAAAGATCGCGAGGTTTCGCTTATAATGAAGTATGTCTGAAGCGTTCAAATGCGGCTATGTGGCCCTTATCGGCGTGCCCAATGTGGGCAAGTCCACTTTGCTAAATCGGCTGGTGGGAGATAAACTGGCTATCACCTCCCCCAAGCCCCAGACCACCCGGCACCGCCTTTTGGGCATCGTCAACCTGCCCGCGGCCCAGCTTCTGTTTCTGGACACTCCCGGGGTACTGGACCCCAAAGGGGCGCTGAATGCCACTCTGGTCCAGGCGGCCCTCACCGCGCTGGCCGAAGCCGATGTGGTGGTGTGGCTGGTGGAGCCCCGGCTTCCGGCTCCGGACGACCGGATTTTGCTGCCCCATCTGAAGCAGGTGCACCGCCCCCTGATCGTGGCCCTCAACAAAATCGACACCGTTTCCAAGCCCAAGCTCCTGCCCTTGATCGGGGCCTACCACGAGTTGTTTCCCGATTCTCCCATCATTCCGGTGAGCGCCCTGATGGGGGACGGCATGCAGGAGTTGACCGCCGAGATCCTGAAGCTTCTGCCGCAATCGCCGGCGCTGTACCCCCCAGACCAGGAGACCGACTCCAGCGAGCGCTTCCTGGTGGCGGAACTCATCCGGGAACGGGTGCTTCACCATACCAAGGAGGAGATTCCCCATGCGGTGGCGGTTCAGGTGGAGGAGTTCGACGAAGGCCGCCGCCCCCATCTGGTCAAGATCCGGGCGGTGATTTACGTGGAGCGGGGTTCCCAGAAAGGCATCCTCATCGGCAAGCAAGGGCGTATGCTCAAGACCATCGGCGCCGAGGCCCGGGCCGAAATCGAGTCGCTCTTGGGCGCCAAGGTCTTTCTGGACCTCTGGGTCAAGGTGTGGAAAAACTGGCGCAAGGACCCCAAGGCCCTCCGGATGTTGGGGTATCAGGGCTAACCTTCCCGGCTGGTCGGGAGATCTGCCGTACCAACGCTACCCGGGAATCTCAAATAATGCCGAGCCCCTCGATTGACAATTGCCTCGAATAAGCTCACAATAGCAGCAAGAGAGGCCTGAAGATATGAGGCGCCGATTGGTCCGGTTGGGCTCTGCGGGTTTGGTGCTCGTTCTGCTGGCTCCGAGTTATGCCCTGGCCCAATGGCCTTCTTGGTATAATTTTGGGACTGAAGGTTCCTATGTCCACCTGATCGCGCATGTCCTCTTCGGCTTGGCCATGCTCTTTTTTATTCACGAAATTTTTCGTGCCAAGTTGCAAAAGTTTCGGGGCTTTCGGCTTCTGGTGTGGGCCTGGGCGCTTTTAGCCCTGTGGAATTTTGATGCCTTCGTAGGCCATTGGGCCGACTGGACCCTGGAAAATCCAGTGATTCTGGGACAGGGCTGGGGCCGGCGGCTCCTCATGGACAATTTCCAAACCTGGCTGGTCTACATCACCAAAATAGATCACTTTGTATTGTTAGTGCCCGCTTTTTTCTTGTTTTATCTGGGTCTCAGGGCACTGACCCGCAGGCCTGGAGCCGATTAAATGATTGCCCTGCCCCTGGCGCCCCTGTGGATTCTGGCATACCTGTGTTCTTTGATTGTCGTCGTTTTAAGCCTCCTCTCCCTGCGCCTAAGCTATCGGCTGATGGATCAGGACCCAGAAAATGCCTTGTGGCTGTTCCTCAATTGGCTCGCCATTGCCCTGCTGATTTTTTCCATTACCCATATCACTTCTCACACCCTGCATGATCTCGTTGCTTACTGGAACCTGCCCAACCTGTCGCTGGTCCAGCGGATTTTCGGCGGCTTCGATACGGTAATTTACGTAGTTATTGCCTCCATCACCCTGTTTTTCCACCGCATTCAGCGTCTCTATCGTCGCATGGAGGCGGATCATCATCATCTGGAACAAACGAGTCATGAGATCCTGGCCCTGAACCGGGAGATGGAAGCCCTGGTGATGGAACGCACCATGTCGGAGATGGCCTTAGGGATGGCTCACGGCATCCGCAATCCCCTGCACGTCATCGGCGGCTTCAGCCACCGCCTCTTGCGGAAGACAGACGAAGATGACCCCAGCCGGGCCTGGGCCACGGCCATCGCCGAGGAAGCCCGCCGTATCGAACAGATGGTGGAGCGCTTCGAGACCCTGGCTCAGAGAAAAACCTCCTTCTTTGCCCAGGAAGACTTGAATGTCATCCTGAAGAGCACCCTGGAACTGCTGCTCCCGGAGTTGCGGGCCAAGAATATTGCGCTGGTGGCCGAAATCTGTCCCACTCCCCTGGTAGGACGCTTCAACAAACACCTGCTGAAGGTGGCCCTGGCCCATCTGGTGCGCAACGCGGTGGAAGCTACCCGGCCCGGAGGAACTGTGCTGGTGCGCACGGCTGAGGAGGAGAAATTTGCAGTTTTGGTCATCCAGGATACGGGCCGGGGGATGTCCCAGGATGTGGTGGAAAAGGTCTTCGTGCCGTTTTATACCACCAAGATCGGCGGCACCGGTTTAGGCATGGTGTTCGTGCGTCAGATCGTGGACGAACACCGGGGAGTTATCACCCTGGAGAGCCAGATGGGCCGGGGCACCACCGTGACCATCAGGCTGCCGCACCGCTTCACTGACCGCCCGGAAGTAGTAGACGAATTTCCGCCCACCGCCCCGCCTGAGCCTCCCCCTACGCCGGAAACCCAGGAACCTTCTAAACCTCCGGGAACATCGGAACCCACTAAAGAAGGCGATTGACGCCCTCCACCAGCTTGATTTCTTCCTCGGTCAGGCCGTACAGTTCATAAACCAGTTGGTTGATCATCCGGTCGGTGGCGGCAATCTGCCGTTCCAACACGGCTTTCTCCTGGGGGGTCCGGGCCGCGGCCAACTGCCGGTGCCAGGCCAGCATATTATCCACCATGGCCACCAGGCGGTCGTGGCGGGCCTGGTCTTCCGGGTCGTTAAAGTCGATGGTGCGGAAAGGCAAGGAAAGGATGTCTTTGATGGTTACTTGTGGAAAATCGTCTTTTGATGCCTGACTTACTTGCGCAAGATAAAGCTTTGATATTAACAAACTATTTATTATTCCCAATATATATGATAACGATTCTTGCCCAATACCTTTAATTATATACAGATTTTTATTGGTTATTACTGTTGTTTCGATCTTTGATGCCATCAATCGTTGTTTCCGATTGACAAGACGGCGAAGTAATATTCTTTCCCCTTCAAACCAAGAAAACTGCTTGGGATATTCAACCATTTCATTGCCATATTCTACCCATTTTGGAGCGAAATAACGCGTTGAATACCTATAGACATCACCTTCAAAATATGGATATGAAAATTCACTAATTTTAT
>DZCR01000074.1:10251-15804 GCA_022736495.1 Desulfobacca acetoxidans | reverse complement strand
CTAAGGCGGTCAGGGCGAAGTTTACCGGCAAGCGCTGGCGGCGAGTCCGGGTACGCCTCCTGAGAGGCCAGGCCGCCTCCAGGGCCAAAAGCAGCAGGAATACCGCCACCAGAATCAAGGGGCCAGGGGGTAGATAGGTCAGAGCGATGTTTGGGACTCCCAGGTAGGATTCTGGAACGGTTATCTGATTCAATTTTCAAGAGACAAGTAATGGAGCCTGGCAAACCGTGGTTCGCCAGGCTCCGTTGAGCTTTGGATCTATGAAGTTTATTCCTCTTCTTCCAACTCGATGCCGTCACGCTCAAACTGGGCGTCGCGTTCGGCGTGGGCCTTGGCTTGCTCTTCCTCACTCCAGGGCTCGATTTCCAGGCAGTTGGCCACCAATTCCCACAGATAGAGGGTTTCTGCATAGTTGCCCATGTCAAAGCCTTCCCGGCCTTTCTTGAACTCGCTGGCCAACCCCTTCATGATCTGGTCCCGGCAGTTGTGGCAGGGGGCGATAACGATCTCGGCCCCGGTGGCCTTGATCTGTTCTGACTTCATCCTGCCGTAGGCCAGGCGCTCTGCGTCATAAGGCATGGCCCAGGCGCCCCCGCCGCCTCCGCAGCAAATGTTGTTCAGCGGATCGTCGATCATCTCGCGGTAGAGACTGGGATCGATGCACTGCTGGGCGATCCAGCGGCACTTCTCGCCGTTATTGGGCGAATCGTTATAGAGCATGACGGATTTGCGCACGTAATTGCAGGGGTCATGCACGGTGTAGGTTTCGTGGTACTTATGGGTGTTGAGTTTGATCCTGCCGGACTTGATGTATTCCTCCAGCAGGTCCATGACGCTGACTACTTTGAATTCATCGAAGACTTCGGGGAACCAATTTTTGAACCCGACCCGGGTTGCATAGTAGGCATGCCCTCATTCGGGGTACAAAATGGTTTTGCACTTAAGTCGTCGGGCGTTTTCGATAACGCGGCCCACCTGTTCCTTCCAGGCCGGGTCGTCTCCGGAGAACAAGCCCCAGTTGACCCCTTCCCAGTTGGTGGATGAGACGGTCCAGTCTTCCTTGGCGGCGTAAAAGATGCGCCACCAAAATTTCATGTCGTCCGGCTCGCCGAAGGGTTCCTTGGAGTTGACGGTGATGATGACGTTGGCGCCTTCTTTGTCCACCGGCACAAAGAAGCCGGGGCAGGGCTGCTCTTCCTCGGTTTCCATTTCCACGCCCAGTTCAGCCAGCAGGAACAGGAAATCGTCCCTCGGAATCCCCAGGTTATTGCCTCTCTGGAGATTCATCATAGTGCCTTTGTGGATCGGTCCGGGTACCTTGTCTCGCTCCCGCAGGGTGCGGCAGGCCCGAAAGGTCTTCAGCAGTTGGATGCCCATGGGGCACTGGTACTGGCAGCGGCCGCACAGGGTGCAGACCCAGGGCCACTTGGAATCAATGACCTCCTGCTCCAGACCCAGGACGATGGCCCGGATGGCCTTCCGGGGATCCCAGCCGGGGACCAGACCGCTGGCGGGGCAGCCTCCGGCACAGGTGCCGCAGGTATAGCAGCGGTCCGCCAACTCGGGGGAAACCCCGATTTTGCGGTGCTTCCTGTCCACCTTGATTTCGTTAACGGCCTCTTCTGGCATTTGTCCTCCATTACTTACGCGTTGGGGTAGCGCCTCCGGTCAGGCGCAGGCTGCGTAGCCGCCTTGCCTATCATTCTTTACAAGTCATGGGTTATTGAACATTATATCAATACTATACCCTTTATATTTATATAATATTTTTGTCAGAAAGAAAAGTATTTTTGGGGCGGAGTTGATTGAGCCGATGAGCCGATTTGAGGCAGGCAGGCTATAAATTCACGATTTGCCCTCATGCCGAATTTTTGGCCCAGGCTCCTGGGTTTGTGATATTTTTTAGGCAAGACCCCAAGGCCATTGCCGTGAACGGCTGAGGCCTGCCGAAATGGGGGAAGCAGCATTTTTCTGAAAGGTGGAAGCTCCGATGACTCAGGAATGTGCCCCGCGTCTGGCAATGTTGCAGAAATTGGCCGACAGGCTGGAAAAACGCCGGGCTGACCTTTTGGAGGCGGAGGGGGAAGATATCGGCACGCCCTGCGCGGCCGCAGCCATGGAAGTGGATATGGCCGTGGAGCACCTGCGCAGCATGGCGCTGGAGGCGCCCTTCGTCCAAGGAAAAGCACCTTATGGCACGGTGGCCGCCATCCTGCCCTATGACGCCCCCCCCATTATGGTGGCCCGAGTGGGCGGCGCCGCCATCCTGGGGGGCAATCAGTTTCGCTTCAGTTGTTCCTCGCAAACCCCCCGGACGGCGCGGCTTCTTCAGGAAATAGTGGCGGGGCTGCCGCCCTTCACCGCGATTACGGGCATGGACAACCGGGAGTTCGGCCGGTCCTGTGTCCACGACCCGCAGGTCAGGGTCCTGTTTATTTCGGGAGGCGGCGAGGTGGGGGCGTCCTACGCCCAAGAGGTTCAGCACTTCGACAAGCTCTTTTTTGCCGGGCCCAGCGGCCTGCCGCCCGCGATTTTGTTTCGCGACGCGCCCCTTAAGCAGGCGGTGCAATTTGTGGTGCGGCGGGCCTTTCTCAACGGCGGCCAGTACTGTACCACCTTGAAGCGGGCCTATATCCACCGGGAGATTTACGACCAGGTCAAGGGCATGATCCTGGCAATGATGCCGGAGGTGAAAGTAGGGGACCCCCGGGACCCCGAGACCAGGATCGGCCCCATCAAAGTGGAGCGCACCCGCAAGCTCCTGGAGCGGGCCGTGGAGTCGCTGCACGAGCCTCACTTCCTGGTGCCGCCCCGCCGGGACGGCGAGTGGCAGGGGCCGTTTCTGGTGGAAACCTCGGAACCCCCTGACCTGGAACTCTTCGGCCCCTTCCTGGCTTTAACCCCGGTGGACAGCGATGCGGCCGCAGTGGAACAGGTTTTGCTAAGTCGCTACCCCTTCCTGGTGACCTGGTTCGGCACCCCACCCCCAGGCGCTCAAGAGGCCCTGGCAGAAAAATTCGGCATGACCTACGACAACCCGGATTTCATCTTCACGCCCCTGCGCCTCCCCTTCGGCGGCAAAGGCGCCAGTGGCTGGATCATCGAGAATCGGGATGGGGAACTGATCAAACGGGACGGGGCCTTCATCTATAGCGCGGAGTTGGTGCGGGAAAAATGATTGGGAGTTGTACCAAGAGCAATCCTTTACATGGGAAAAGGAAACAAGACTTGCAGGGGTTGTAGCGGCCGATAGCGATGCTCTTGTTTTGTTGTAACCGACGACTTATTTTTGCTAACAACTATAATATAAGAGGAGGTTTCATGAAACCCAGAGAAATTAAAGAAGATATTTACTGGATGGGCGGCGTCGATTGGGACAGACGTCTTTTCGACTCTCTGGTCCCGCTACCGGATGGAACCAGTTATAACGCCTATCTGATTAAAGGAAGCGAGAAAACTGCCTTATTAGACACGATTGAACCAGCCATGGCCGATGAATTTATGGCCCAGCTTGAGGGGGTTGCCAAAATTGATTACCTGGTTTCGCACCATGCCGAACAAGATCATTCCGGGACCATCCCGCAGGTCCTGGAAAAATTCCCAGATGCCAAGCTGATATCGACCCCTAAGGCGAAGGGGATGCTCATCGACTTGTTGAAAATATCCGAAGACTCCTTCCTGGTCGTAGAGGACGGGGAGACTATCTCTTTGGGAAACAAAACCTTGAGGTTCATTCATACCCCGTGGGTGCACTGGCCTGAGACCATGGTGACCTATCTGGAAGAAGATAGGGTGCTTTTCAGTTGTGATTTTTTCGGCTCCCATCTGGCGACAACCGATCTCTATGTTACTGATGAAGGCCTGATTTACGAGGCGGTTAAACGGTACTTTGCCGAAATAATGATGCCCTTCCGCAGTGTGATTGCCAAGAATCTGGAAAAACTCGAATCTTACGACCTGGCAGTGATCGCACCCAGCCATGGGCCGATTTATCCTCGTCCAGCCTTTATTGTGGAGGCCTATCGCGACTGGATACTTGGCCCCCTGCGCAACACGGTGGTCCTGCCTTACGTCTCCATGCACGGAAGCACCAAGCGGATGGTTGACCATTTTGTTTCGGCCTTGGTGGAACAGGGGGTTCGGGTCGAACAGTTTAATCTGGCTGTAACCGACATCGGCAAGCTCGCCATGGCCCTGGTTGATGCCGCAACGATCGTGGTCGGCACGCCCACAATCCTGGCGGGCCCTCATCCTTACGCAGCTTATGCCGCCTTTCTGGCCAATGCCCTCCGACCCAAAACCAAATTCCTTTCCATTATCGGCTCCTATGGCTGGGGAGGGAAGACCGTGGAAACGCTGGCGGGAATGATCCCCAATCTCAAGGTGGAGGTCTTAGCCCCGGTGCTCTGTAAGGGGGTGCCGTCAGAAGTTGATCTCAAAGCCTTGGATGCCCTGGCTGCGGCTATTGCGGGAAAACACCGGGAACACGGTTTTACTTAAGCACAGGATCTCAACCTTTCGGAGGGCCCCATTCTCACGGCGGCATTGCAGTTGAGTGAGCGTCCAGCTTCTTTAACTTTCGGCACTTACCATGAACGAATTGAAAGTGGGTGCTGCCAAACCTACCTCTAGAGCGGATTGGCCAAAAACTTATCAAGAAGCCGTGGCCCTGCAGGAAGAGTTGCGCCGGCGGGTGCAATTGGTCCCTCTCCCGCAGCCGCCCCGTTTGGTGGCTGGGGCCGATGCCATCTGTAACCGGGCCGATACGGTCATCTTCGGGGCCGTGGCCGTTTACCGTTATCCGGAGTTGGAACTGGTGGAAGAGGCCGGGGTGGCGGGGGAGTGTCCGTTTCCCTACCGCACCGGGCTGTTAAGTTTTCGGGAAGTGCCCATTCTGGCCGCGGTGCTGGCGCAACTCAAAGAGCGCCCGGACGTGATCCTGGTGGACGGCCAGGGCATTGCCCATCCCCGGGGTGTGGGTCTGGCCACGCATTTGGGGCTGGTGGCGGATATTCCCACCATTGGCGTCGCTAAAAGCCGCTTGGTGGGAGAAGGCCAAGAACCAGAACTTGCGGCTGGGTCATATAACCCATTAATCTGGAAGGATAAACTGGTAGGTTTGCTCCTGCGGACCCAAACGGGCATAAAACCGCTCTACCTCTCGCCCGGGCACCGCATCACCCTGCCGGAATGTCTGGAAATCGCCTTGGGGTGCGTCACCACATACCGCATTCCCCTGCCGCTGCGGCAGGCAGATCTCCTGAGCCGGCGCCTCAGGGGTTAGGCCCTCAAGAAGCCCTGACCTGACTTGGCGGAGACAACCTTGTTGAAGAGCTGTTCCCGATACAACGGGCAGACATGATATTGAGAGTTACTGCACCGTTGGCGGCTGGGGTCCCATTCCCACCAGAGACAGCTCTCACAAACCCCCCGCATCTCCTGGTTGAGACAAATTCGTCCCACATCCCCCAAATTGACCATCACCCTTTCCCCCGAATGCCGTTTCTGGAAGCAAGTTCAAGTCACTTCTAGAATCGGCACCTTCTGCTCTTA
>DZCR01000074.1:0-10151 GCA_022736495.1 Desulfobacca acetoxidans | reverse complement strand
TTAAGCATGGCAGTAGGCCGAAGGGAGGGGTGCAAGTTGGGCGTTCGTGGGGCGTGGCATCAAAAATAATCGTTTTTATTAAAGACCAGAGGTTGACTCTGAGGATGGAGGATTTTGGCTGCGACCGCCTCCCCCACAAAAAGGGTATGGTCTCCCGCAGTGTAAGTGTGCGCCAGTTTCAGGTCCACATAAGCAAAGGCCTGGGGCAGGATAGGCGCGCCGGTGACGGCGCTGAGGTAATCCAAGCCGGCGAATTTATCGATCTTGCGCCCGCTTTTGAAGCCGAAGCGTTTCGCCAGTTCCGCCTGGTCTTTAGTCAGCACGTTGATGGCAAAAATGCCGCTCTCTTTGATGAGGGTGTGGGAATAACGGGCCGGGGCAATGGATACCATGAGCAGCAAGGGCTTGAGGGATACCTGGGCGACCCAGGCCGCGGTCATGCCGTTGATCTTTTCCCCCACACGGGTGGTAACCACGTAAACCCCATGAACCAGGGCTGTAAAGGCTACCTCTTGCATCATCAACCTCCAGTGGTTTAAGGAGCTGCGGGTTTCGGGGTTTCGGCCCGCCGGTCTTGGGGTAAGGGGGGGTCAGCAACCGCCAGCCACTTTTCACAGGTCCAGAACTTTCCCACCCCCTGGTTCAGGAGGGCACATAGACCCTTATACTTGTAGGACCAGTGGCGGCAGGTGGCACAGACCTTCAGGGGCCGAGGTTTCTGAGGGATTGTCATGGAATTCTGCTGGCCTCTCTTCCATTTTATTTTTAACGCAGGTGGAGCGCCGACCTTCGCATGGAGCACCGCCGGGGGCGGCGGCGCCACAGTGTTTTTTTAGTCATGTTAAAGGTCTTCACCCTTAAGGTCAAGGGCGAAATGATCGTAGCCTGTACCTGAGATGTCCACGTCCCCGCCTGAGGTTTCCAGGATGACCCGGCCTCCGGGGATGATGCGGCCCAACGGCAGAGGCGCGGGCAGCCCGGCACGGGTGAAAGACTGGACCAGGCGCCCCACCGTCTCCGGTGGGGAAGTGAAGAGCAAGAGATAATCTTCCCCGCCGCTGAGGGCCAGGGTGAGGGGATCGCGCTTAAGAGCGGCAGCCGCTGCCTGCACCCGGAGAGAAATGGGGACCGCGGCCGCCGGGAGGCGGGCCCCCACCCCGCTGGCCTGGCAGATATGGAACAGGTCGGTGGCGACTCCGTCGGAGGTATCGATGAGGGCCGTGGCCAGACCCTCTTGGGCGAGGAGGCGGCCGGCTTTGAGGTGCGGCCGGGGCCGGAGGTGCGCCTCAACAAGTGGTTCTTTCAGGACTGTGGCCAGCTCAAGGCCTTGCCGCAAAATTTCCAGACCGGCCGCGGCTTCCCCCAGGGGAGCCGTAACGAAGATCAGGTCCCCTACCCGGGCTCCCGAGCGTTGCAGCATTTGGGGTCCGGGCACCTGCCCGGTCAGAGTTATGGTCACGACCAGACCGGAGGGTGAGGCCACCGTGTCGCCGCCGATAACGGCCACGCCGTATTCCCGGGCGGCCTGGGCCAGACCCGCGCCAAAAGCAAGGGCCCCATGGCGATCACGGGCCGGCGGCCAGCCCAGGGATAGCAAGGCGTAGCGCGGTTCTCCGCCCATGGCGGCGATGTCGCTCAAATTCACCGCCAGGGATTTCCAGCCCAACTGGGAAAGGGTGGTGTAGGCCAGATCGAAATGGACGCCTTCCACCAGGGTATCCACGGTCCACAGGAGATAATCGGCGCCGCCTAGCGCCAGCGCCGCGCAATCATCACCGATCCCGACAATGACCTGGGAGGGGGCGGGACCGAACTCCCGGGCTAATGCAGTGATCATGGCAGTTTCGCTTAAGGGAGCGGTTTCCGGGCTGGACATAAGGCAAGTTCTGGTGTTATTTGGAGCAGCATAGTAACTCCATTCACCCCATCCCACCCCTCCCCCATCAAGGGCCCATCAAGGGGGAGGGCGGAAAGGGCAGGAACGGCTTTCACGCTCTGATTAATAATCGTGGTTGTGACGCTCGGGGGCGGCTCTATTCGCGGCTTCTGAGCTGGGCCAGCAGCCGGAGCATCTCCAGGTAGAGCCAGATAAGGGTGACCATCAGGCCGAAGGCCCCATACCATTCCATGTATTTGGGGGCTCCCCGGGCCGCGCCCTGCTCGATAAAATCAAAATCCAGCACCAGGTTTAAGGCCGCAATGATGACTATGAAGATACTGAAGCCGATGCTGGCCCAACTGTTGCCATACATGAGGGGCATCCGGATACCGAAGAATCCCAGGACCATGGTAAGGATATAAAACAGGGCGATGGCGCCGGTGGCCGCCACCACGCCCATCTTGAAGTTTTCTGTCGCCCGGATCAACCCGGTTTTATAGGCCAGCAACATGGTCAGGCAGGTGCCTAACGTCAGGGCTACCGCCTGGATGACAATGCCGGGGAATTGGGACTCGAACAGGGCGGAAACGCCGCCGATGACCAGTCCTTCCAAAAGGGCGTACAGGGGCGCAGTGATGGGGGCCCAGGTCTGTTTAAATACGGTGACCAGGGCCACGATGAACCCGGCGATGGCTCCCACCGCCACCCAGGGAGTGACCACCTGGGGATTCATGGCCTGATAATATTTGCTCCAAACCCAGGATGCGGTCACCAGGACGCACAACAGGAGCAAGAGCGCCTTGTTGGCGGTTCCCTGGGCGGTCATGGCCTCTTCGGTCCGGGCCAGGCGGCCGGCTCCGGTGAAGGTGTTGTCGCTGAGGGCTGGATTGCCGGTCCTCATAGTAAGTCCTCCCAATGCTTTAATAAGTCAAGTCTATCAGGATTTCAGGCCTGACGAAATAAAAACGCGGCAGATCAGGCTGCATCACTCATGAAATGGCCGCTAGACTTTTTGGTCTAAATGATACAAGACAATCACCATGATCACCGTGCCGATCAACATCCAGATGGGGCCGAACAACCAGAGAAAGAGCAGAACCGCAAAGTAATAACCACGCATTCCCATAGTATAATGCAACATGCCGGTGTTTAGGATGTCAGTGATGTAGTCGGGGGTGATTTTGTGCGCCAGGGTGGACGGGACGTTGATCATGAAATTAACGTGGTTGAAATAACGGATAGCCAGACAGAAGCTAAAGAAAATAAAGAAAAAATCGATAATCAGCACCATCAATTTGAATAACCACAAGACCCGGTGTTCCCTGACCAGTTCGCTGAGACTGGGGGTGATCTCCGCCATTTTTTCCGGGCTGGCGGCCACGCTGAGCAACCCTATGCAGATCAGGATACCCGTGGAAGCCAGGAAACTGGAGGCCATTACCCAGTTGCGGAGAGTTTGCACGGCCAAGATATCCAGCCTGTTCCCCATGATGTGCTCCACCCAGTGGCCGCGCAGATGATTGGTAATGCCCACAGAAGTCGTCAAAGGCTTTTTGTGGATCAGGTAGAGCCAATAGAGATGGTAAAGCGCCAGGAGGAGAAACGCGGCGCAGGTGTAGCAAATTTCCCATGCCATCGAGCTATACATAACGGGGTCTTCCTTTGTGAGCCCTGATAGAAAACCAGGCTGCTCAAAAGTTTAACTCAATTTGCGCCCTGGTGATATTGCAAAATGTTTCGGGACAGGGAAAAAATGTCCATAGGTTTTTTCTGAGACGGGAAATGTCCAGGATTTCGAGCGGCGTCTTGCGGCCGGATAAACGACCGCCGGGATGATTGCAATATCTACAGATATCAAGTATATAATGGCCAAATAAACTTGGCCGGGCGCACGTCTTATCTGCAACAAGCTTGAAAGCATCGGGTCAAGGATTACCATTACCTGAAACAGGTGAGGAACTGCTTCCATGACCACCAGCGAGGTTGCGCCCGCAACTAACTTTATTCGCCATATTATTGATGAAGATTTGAAAAACCCGCAGCTTGCTGGCCGGGTGATCACCCGCTTTCCGCCGGAGCCCAATGGTTATCTCCATATCGGCCATGCCAAGTCCATCTGCCTCAATTTCGGCCTGGCTGCGGATTACCACGGGGTCTGCAACCTGCGGTTCGACGACACCAATCCCAGCAAAGAAGAACAGGAGTATGTGGAATCCATCATGGCGGATGTACGTTGGCTGGGGTTCGACTGGGGGGACCGGCTGTTCTTCGCATCGGACTATTTTGAGCAGTTGTATCAATATGGCCTGCACCTGATCAAGACGGGCAAGGCCTATGTCTGCGACTTGAGCGCCGATGAGGTCCGGGCGTACCGGGGCACCCTGACGGAGCCGGGTAAGGATAGCCCTTACCGCAACCGGTTTGCGGCAGAAAATCTGGACCTGTTTGCCCGGATGCGGGCCGGTGAGTTTGCCGACGGCTCCCGGACCCTGCGGGCCAAGATCGACATGGCCTCCCCTAACCTGAATATGCGGGACCCGGTGCTGTACCGCATCAAGCACGAGAGCCATCAACGCACCGGTGACGCTTGGTGCATCTATCCCATGTACGATTACGCCCATCCTCTGTCCGATGCTCTGGAGGGCATCACTCATTCCATCTGCACCATGGAATATGAGGACCACCGGGTGCTGTACGATTGGGCCCTGGAAAACTGCCCGGTACCGGTTCGGCCCCGCCAGTATGAGTTCGCCCGCCTCAATCTGTCCTATACGGTTATGAGCAAGCGCAAGCTCTTGCAATTGGTGAACGAGAAACACGTCTCCGGTTGGGACGATCCCCGTATGCCCACCCTGGCGGGGATGCGGCGGCGGGGCTACACCCCGGAGGCCATCCGCACCTTCTGTGAGCGCATCGGGGTGGGGAAACGGGAAAACCTGGTGGATTTGGCCCTGTTGGAATTCTGCGTCCGGGAAGATTTGAATTTGCGGGCGCCCCGAGTCATGGGGGTGCTCAAGCCCCTGAAGGTGACCCTGGTCAACTATCCGGAAGGGCAGATGGAGGAATTGGAGGCCGTGAACAACCCCGAGGACCCGGCCCAGGGAACTCGGAAGGTGCCCTTTTCCCGGGAATTGTACCTGGAACGAGAAGATTTCATGGAGGACCCGCCCAAAAAGTTCTTTCGCCTGGCCCCCGGCCGGGAGGTGCGGCTGCGCTACGCCTACTTCATCAAGTGCGAAGAGGTGATCAAAGACCCTGCCACGGGGGCAGTGGTGGAGTTGCGCTGCACCTATGACCCCAAAACCCGAGGGGGCTACGCGCCTGATGGGCGCCAGGTCAAGGCTACCCTCCACTGGGTGTCGGCGGCTCACGCCATGTCCGCCGAGGTGCGCGTTTATGACCGCCTCTTTACTAAACCGGTTCCCGGGGAGGACCATGACGGTGATCTCAGGGCGGATTTGAATCCCGCCTCACTGCAGGTTCTGACTAACTGCCGCCTGGAGCCGAGTTTGAGCACTGCCGCGGCCGGGGAGGTCTATCAGTTCGAACGCCAGGGCTACTTCTGTGTGGACAGCAAGGATAGCGCATCCGGGGCCCCGGTCTTCAACCGGACGGTTACCCTGAAGGACGCCTGGGCCAAGATCCAGCAGGGGCAAAAGAAATAGGGGAAAATAACCATCGGTGCGTAAAGGGAGTCCATCCCGTCTGCCCAGATCCCGGCACAATTTGCTCAATGACCACTTGCCGATATTAAGAAATCTTTGTGCCGGCACAAAGCGATGGTAAACTGCTAGGGGAGACTCCCCCAGTTTTTTCTGACGATAAGACCTGATGACTTTCCATTAATTGGTGGGAAGATAAGGTCTGCCGCCAATCACTTCTCAGGGCTGGCGGGCGGACCGCAGACTCGGTTGTGACGTACACTGGCAGGAGAGGCGGGAAAGCATAGGGACAGGCCGGGAGAGATGGACAACCATGGTTGACAAGCTGGTATTTAGCAAAATTTTGGTGGCCAACCGCGGCGAGATCGCGGTGCGGATCATGCGGTCCGCCCAGGAGTTGGGCCTCAAAGTGGTGGCCATCTATGAGGAGACCGACAAGGACGCGTACCATATCATGCGGGCCGACGAAGCGGTCTGCATCGGACCCGGCCCCCGGCAAGACTACCTCAACATTGCCAAGATCATTAGCGCGGCCCAGCAGACCGGGGCGCAGGCGATTCATCCCGGCTATGGCTTTCTGGCGGAAAACCCTGATTTTCCCGAAGCCTGCACCAAGGGAGGCCTGGTCTTTATCGGGCCGCCCCCGGAGGTCATCAGGAACCTGGGGAGCAAGGTCGTTGCCCAAAAACTCGCTAAGGCTACCGGGATCCGCGTGGTTCCGGCCACCCAGGTGCTGGCCTCGGGAACGCCGGGCGAAGAAGAAGCCCTGGCCTTTGCGGCCCAACACGGCTACCCCATCATGATCAAGGCGGTATCGGGAGGGGGCGGCCGGGGCATTCGCCAGGTCAATGATAAAAACAGTCTGGTGGCCGGGCTTAGCCGCTCCCGGGCCGAAGCCCTGATGTCTTTCGGGGATGACAACATCTACCTGGAAAAATGTATTCACCGGCCCCGGCACGTGGAGGTCCAGATTCTGGCCGACTCCTACGGCAATGTGGTACACCTGGGGACCCGCAACTGCTCCATTCAACGCCGTCACCAGAAACTGGTAGAGATTGCCCCCGCCGGATTGGCCCCGGCCTTGACCGAGGAAATCTGCGACGCCGCGGTGCGAGTCACCCGGGCCGCCAAGTATCTCAGCGCCGGGACAGTGGAGTTTTTGGTGGAGCCCGACGACACTTATTACTTTCTCGAAGTCAATACCCGCCTGCAAGTGGAGCATACGGTCACCGAGGTGGTGACCGGGATCGACATCGTGCGGGAACAGCTTTTAATCGCCATGGGAGAACCCATCAGCTTCTCCCAGGACCAGGTGGCCGAGCGGGGCTACGCTATAGAGCTCAGAATCAATGCCGAAGACCCCAAAAACGACTTCCTGGCCAGCCCCGGGGTCATCCAGGTTTACCGGTCCACCGGGGGCCACGGGGTGCGGCTGGACGGCGTTGCCTACCAGGGATACAAAATCACCCCATTTTACGACTCCCTGATCGTGAAGCTCACCGTATACGGCTTCGCCTGGCGGGAGGCGGTGGACCGCATGGCCCGGGCCCTGGAGGGGTTTCTCATCATCGGGGTGAAGACCACCATCCCCTACTTCCAGCAAATTGTCAAAGAGCCGGATTTTATCCAGATGCGGCTAGACACCGCGTATATCGATGACCATCCCCAGCTCCTGGATTATCGGGAACAGGAGCGGGAAGTGGAAAAACTGGCTCGCCTCATTGCCGAAATCAACGCGTATAAAAAGAATCCCTATGGATAGGGGAGCACCGTTTCGGTTTAGGGCGAGAGTAATTTACTTGACCGGGCTAGAGGGAATGTGACCATGCAGGGACGAATTTTCCGGGGAATGAGCCCTAACGAGATCCTGCGGATGCTTCGGGAATCTGAGGGATATTACCTGTGCAATAACGAACGGGATGTGTCGCAATCCGACTTCAAAAATCGGCTCCTGCCCATGACCACGGCGCGGGTGGCGCCGTACCGGGAGGCCGTGGGATTCTTTTCCGTCGAAGTGAGCGGCGGCGCTTCCGTCCACGTAGACCTGATGCGTAAACAAGTGGATCCCTTCGAACGGCTGCGGATCGCCCAAAAGGCCATGCCCCGGACGCTGCTGCAGACCGTGTGTCGGGGTTCCAGCCTGTTCGGCTACCGCCACTACCCTGAAAACGTTATCCGTCTCTCGGTGCGGAAATTTGCTCGCTATGTGGATGTCTGGCGGGTCTACGATTTTCTCAATCATGTCCCCAACATGATGCCGGTGATGGAAGAGGTGCAGAAAGCGGAGCGCCTCCTGATGCCCAGCGTCTGCTTCTCCACCGGACCGGAGCATACCGACCGGTATTATGTGGATAAGGTCCGGGAGATCCTGGAGGTCACAGGGCCTGACGTCATCATTTCCATCAAGAATTATGCCGGTCTGGGGACTCCCAAGCGCATCAGCCAGTTAGTGGAGTCCATCTGCGCCGCTATCCCCGGCCTGGTGCTCCACTATCACGGCTGCAACACCGATGGTAACGATATCGGGCGTATGAGCGCTGCCGTCCTGGCGGGTGCGAAGATTTGCGACGTGGCGGATCACGGCTACGGATCGATCTACGGCCAGGCTCCAGCCCTCAGTCTGATACAGGCCCTGGATGATTACGGCAAAAGGCCGGTGGGGGTGAGTATCCCCGCTCTCGTCCAGTCCTCGGATCTTTTGCGCCGGGAACGCAAGATTTATGAGCAGTTTGAGAGCCCCTTCCGGGGACATGATCCCACGGTGGCGGCCTATAAGCTCACCGGCGGCGCGGTGGGCAGCACCTTTGAACAGGCGGATAAAGGTGGGTTTCTCGACCGCATGCCGGAAATCCTCACGGAAATGGCCCGGGTGCAGACGGAGCTGGGTAACTGGTGGTCGGTGACCCCGGGCTCCCAGATCCTCTGGACCACCGCCGTCAACAACGTCCTCTATGGGCGTTACGAAAGACCCTCTTTGGACCTGAAAAACCTGCTTTTGGGCCGCTACGGGCCCCTGCCGTTCTTCCAGCCCGAAGCCTGGATCTGCGAAAAAGTGCTCGAATACCAGCGCTATGACGGCAAGAAGTGGCGGCAGATCCTGGCGGAAGAGGCGGGAATCCAAAAGTCCGGGGACGCCGACCTGGAGATGGAGCGCCGGCGGCTGGAAGGCGAACTGGACCGGCCGGTTAATGAAGAAGAATTAGTGCTCTACCTGCAGTTTCCCTTTGATGCTCTGTCATTTTTCAAGTTCCAGACACGATACGGCAAGGTCTGGATGTTGCCGCCGGAGGTTTGGTTTCGGCAGGGCGGTTTCAAAGACGGCGAGCGCATCAGCTTCGCGGACGAATTCGGGGTGCCCCACTACATCGAGGTGATTTCTACCCGGCGGGAAGGCGCCAACGTCCTCACCACCCTGGTAGTGGACCACAGTTTTCAATCATTCAGCGTCCAGGTGGAGGGCACCAATGAAACTGCGGCTCCCGGAGAATAAAAAAGCGCTGGCCCCGGTTTCCCCGTCTGCGCATGAGGCCGATCAACGCGGTATTGTATTTCCGGGAGCTTATTTTAGCGCAGAGAAATTAATGGCCTCTTGGAAATGTTCCGATAAAACTGCTGTAGTTTTAACTCGATAGGGGTGATGAGGGCTGCTCCGAGACCATGAGAAGGACTAAGGTCAGGCAATTTAGGGAGGTTTTGACCTGCGAAGAAGCCGCCGAGCTTTTGGGTGTCAAACCGTTCACCGTCCGCACTTTTGCCCGGCGGGGAGTTATCCCTGGGGAAAAATTAGGGAATGAATGGCGCTTTGACAAAGCTGACCTCCTGGCTTGGCGGCGGGGCATGGACGCGGCAGATATGGAGACCGCTCTCCCGGGCCCCAGGGGATTTATCCAACGATTGCTGGGTGATAGCCAGTTCAAACGGGAGGTGGAATCACTTTCCACTGATGCGGAATTGATGGCATTTGCACGGCAGCACGGGTTCTCTTTTTCTTTCCAGGATCTGCAGGAGGTCCTCAAGGTTGGGCCGGATGATGGTTTGGCAAAATATCGGGGTGTGAAGATTCCCCGCAGAGCCCAGCGTTACCAGGTCTATCTGAAAGTTTCCGAACTGAACGGCCAACCGGTAACTGACACCATGATCTTAGACATCAATGCCTGGGGCGCCAGGATCGGCTCCTTTAGACCCTTTGACTCCCTGGGAACTGTGGAGATAACCTTTACCCCTCCTGGTGAGACCGAAAACATTCATATTTCCGGCAAGGTGGTGTGGTCCAGGCTCATTCCGGCAGAGAGTCAATATCATGCCGGGGTAGAATTCTCCAGAACCGTTGATCAACTGCATCGCGAGGGCAAAATCTGAGGCGAGAAAATAGGTACGTATTTTAAGCTTCTTAAAGAGCCTCTCTTTTCGCTCTATAAGTTCCTCCCGGCCCATTCTTTTTTTTATTTTCTCCGGATCGGCAGTCCCAGCGCTCACCGGTCGGCCTTATTCCTGTAAACGCCTTTAATCCCCAGGGATGATTACTCCTTATGACTTGCTGCCGCTTATCACTAGTCACCAGGAGAAAAAATTTATCCAGTGTGCTTGTAATTCCATAATAAAGAATTATT
>DZCR01000005.1 GCA_022736495.1 Desulfobacca acetoxidans | reverse complement strand
GGTGACGTAGCAGAGGAAGGCGGCGCCCAGGCTGGCGGCCAGGGCCCCGCCGATGGCCCCGGCGATGTGGTCGTAGCCTGAGGCCACGTCGGTGACCAGGGGGCCAAGGACATAAAACGGGGCGTTGGCGCAATATTTCTGTTGGAGGCGAACATTTTTTTGGATGGCGTGGAGCGGCAGATGGCCCGGCCCTTCCACCATGATTTGAACGCCCGCGGCCCAGGCGCGTTTGGTGAGTTCGCCCAAAACTTTCAGTTCATGGATCTGGGCCTTGTCGGTGGCGTCGGCCAGACAGCCCGGACGCAGGCCGTCCCCCAGGGACAGGGTAACGTCGTAGTCTTTGGCGATAGCAAGCAGTTGGTCGTAGTGTTCGTACAGCGGATTTTCTCGCTGATAGCGGCGCATCCAGGCGGTGAGAAAGGCCCCGCCCCGGGAGACCACGCCGGTAACCCGCTTTTTGAGCAGCGGCAAGGCGGCCCGGGTGATGCCGCAGTGCACCGTGACAAAGTCCACGCCTTGTTTGGCGTGGTGGTGCACCATGGCCAAAAGGTCGTCGGCATTGATGTCCTCCAGGCTTTTGGCTTCGGTCATCACCTGGTAGATGGGCACGGTGCCGAAGGGCGCGGGACAGTTTGCCAGGAGCGCGGTGCGAATTTCATCCAGGTTGCCGCCGGTGGACAGGTCCATGACCGCGTCCGCCCCGTATTCCAGGGCCGCGGCTAATTTGGCCTGTTCTTTTTCCAGATTAACGTCGTGGGGCGAGGTGCCGATGTTGGCGTTGATTTTGACCCGGACGCCTTTGCCGATGGCCGCGGGTTTAAGCCCGAGGTGCTCGCGGTTAGCCGGCACCACTACGGTACCCTGGGCCAAACCCTGGCGAATGACCTCCGGGGCCAAGCCCTCGGCGGCCGCGGCTTCTTGCATGGCCGGAGTAATCTTGCCCGCTAAGGCTGCTTCCCGCTGCGTCATAGGGGTATTTTATCTTAATGTTTGTGAAAATGGAAGGTTTGGAGGGCGGACCAGGAACTTCGTCCCTGCCCTCCCCCCAAGCCCCCCACCCAACTCGCATGTGCGGTTGGGGGAGGGTTTAGGGACCGCTTATGAAACATCCTCGAAGAGGAGGCCGGCCAGCCCTGTCCAATCAGCCACTTCCAGGAAGGGGTGGGCGCGGCGGTTCCAGGGTTGGGCAAAGACGATGGGGGTGATGCCGTGGTCGGCCAGTTGCAGGCAGGTTTCCAGGCGGTCTTCCACGAAATACTGAATGCCGTGATCCTTAAGGTAGTGGATCTTGGTATCGGGGTCCCCGGTGGCCAGGACCCGGATGGCCGCAGGCGGCACCGCGGCCAGGTTGTGGTGCAGCCAGCGTTCGATGGGCCGGGCCTGGTCCCGGGCCGTAACAAATAACAGCGGGGTTTCCTGGGCCAGGCGGGTTAAGACCGGTACGGCTTGGGGAAAGGGTTCCACCGGCAGTTCATGGGGACGGTCAATGAGTTCCCGGATGATTTCCTCGATAATCCAGGAAGGTAAGTCCAGACATTCCGAAAGCATGAAGGTGGTGATGTGCTCGTAGCGCAGGTGATGCCCCTGGTTATAGCGTTCCCGGGCCAGGGCCAGGAAAGTGGTCATGATGTCGGCCACCACCCCGTCGATGTCAAAGGCCAGTTGGTCCCTGGGGATGGGGGTTGGCAGCGGAATTGATGGCTGATAATGGTTCATATGAAGGCGCCCAGGCAGAGCCATGCCAGAATTTGCGTTCCCAGACTGAGCTTGGGAACGAGAAATAAATAAGCACAGGCGAGACGCCTGTGCCACCGAGACAAGGGTTACTCTTTCCCGATATTCAGAGAGGCCAGGATGGCCAGGACCTCGTCCTCGGTGAGATCATACCAGTTTTCATAGGCCTCGGCTACGGCAAAGGGAAAGCCGCCCCGGACGTTGGGGCAGTAAAGCTCATCCACCAGGGGGAGGAGGTTCCGGACGGTCTGTTCGGAGGCGGTGGGTACAGCAATGATGAGCTTCCCTGCGCCCAGGGCCTTGAGGAAGCCCACCGCAGCCCGCATGGTATAGCCCGAGGCCAGGCCGTCATCCACCACCAGGGCCGGGCGGCCATCCAGGCGGGAGTAAGGTTTGCCGCGCCGGAGACGTTTTTCCCGCTGCTGCAAGCCTGCGGCGGTCTTCTGCACCTGGACCTCGATATCTGCGGGGGAAAGGGCCATGCGGCGGATTAAATCCTCGTTGAAAATCGCCTGCCCGCCGGGGTCCAGCGCCCCGAAACCAGCTTCCGTGGTCCAGGGCAGTTGAACCTTGCGGACGATGAGGAGATCCAAGGGCATCGCCAGAAGGCGGGCGATTTCTGCGGCTACCGGCACGCCGCCGGCGGGGATGGCAAAGAGGCCCAGGTCGGTCCCCCGATAGCCCTCCAGTTGGGAAGCTAACTGCCTCCCTGCATCGCTGCGATCAGTAAAGACGTGAATGCGATCCCTTAAGGCAGGGTCTTCGATGAGTTTTCCCATGAGCGGCAGACCTCCTCTTCCAGAGCGGCGACGCGAGCGCGGAACTCGGCCTGGGAAAGGCGGGCCCCGGTCAGCCCGCCCTTGAAGCTGATTTCTGAAAGATAAGGCCGGCCGCTTACCGGATCAAGGAGCAGGTCCAGGATGGCGTAGGGAAAGCCGCCCCGGGCCATCACCTCACGGCAAAAATCCTGTTGTCCCTGGGCGAGGGCCAGGGGGCGGGAGGAACCTCCCTGAAAGAGATTTTTGCGAAAGCTGTGGGGGTTGAGCCGCTCATAGGCCTCCACATAGCCGCCCAATACCACTGCTCGAACATCCCGGGCGTCTGCCAGGCAAGGCTGCACTACCAGAGGATAGGTGAGCCCCTGGAGGCTCGCCAGGCTATACAGGGTTTCCAATGAGGGCCAGAGGCTGACCCCCAGACCCAGATGGCCCCGGTCCCGCTTGGCCACCACTGCGCCCCGGCCGTGAAATTCAGGGAGGTGTGCGGCCAGATCCGGCAAGGCATAGGCCACGAAACTCCCGGGGACCATATAATCCGCTAAAACCTCGGCCTGGGCCGCCTTGGAGCGGCTTAAGAATTGGGACAGAAAGGCAGGGAAAAAGGACACGCCCCGCGTCGCCAGGTCTATAATTTTGATCTCTTCGCCGGGCCGTACCGGCAGGACGCCAAGCACCAGGTCACCGGAAGCGAGCCGGCGATAGTGGCGGCGAAAATCAGTGAATGAACGTATTAAGCGGCGATGGCTGGACATCATTCTGACTGGCAGGTCTGATCAGACTATTTTTGTGGCAGGAGGCTAAAGTCCGATTAATCAATTGTACCATCATCTTTGCTGATTTTCTCGTTATAGAGATAATCCAGCCGCCCCAACCAATTCCCTGAAGGGGGAAGGACCCCGGCCCATTAAAAAAGCCTGCCCCATTATAGTGCAGGCTTATCGTGACCAGGAAGTAAAATTTTTCAACCAATCAACAAAAATGACCGGTGCTACAATCAAAATAAAAGCTATAGGGCAACACTTATGCACTTATGCATTTATGCAGAAAAATAGATAACTCGCTGATATAACTTTATATAAACGGGCAGAATTCGCATTGCTCACTTATGCCACCAAAGGAAGAATTGGGTTCAGGGGAAGGGTGACAGGCAGGATAATGTTCGTGGCCACACCAACCTCGAAGTGTGCTTAAAGAAATGAAAAGCCAGGAGATGTAGTCCATGATTGGGCCCACCTCACCCCTACCTTGGTCACTCTCCCGATCCTTTGCCATTTCCCGGTTCTCTTTGGTCACGTATTATCCTCCAATCCCGTGTCCAAGAAAACCGGAGCCACCTCAAGCAAATCCTCTTGGGCATCTGATCGTGGAGCTTTCCCATGGTTTTCCTCCTGGTTGGATTACACGCACTATGGGAGGAAACTACACGCAACTATCTGGGAATACGATAAAAAAGGCGGTGAGTTTTTCTGCAGGAAGGATTACGGTAGAGGCTGGATTTAGTCGCCCGGCTTACCGACAACGCGAAGCGTTTAGTTCATGTATAATAGATCGGGTAGTTAAACCAGGATTCGAGCGATCAGATCCAGGACTTTGCCGCAGATCCAATATCTCACCCCGCATGGCGTCTGAAGAGCTTAAGCTTAGATGGTGCCGCAAGTTTTTTTTCGCTTTTTGAATGCTTATGAGATATATTTAGATGTTTAAGAAGAACATCAGGAGAACGAACCGGCTTATGAAAAACGATATCCATCCCCATTATATTGAAACTACCGTGCGTTGCGCCTGCGGCAACGAGTTCACCACCGGCTCCACCAAGGATAACATCCGGGTGGAAATCTGCTCCAAGTGCCATCCCTTCTTCACCGGCAAGCAAAAACTCATGGACACCGCCGGGCGGGTGGAGCGCTTCCGGCGCAAATACGCCAATTTCGAGCAGAACAAGGCAGCCGAAAAGGCCGAATGAAGCCGGACGATCTGCACTTGGCCGTAGGGGGCCAGGCGGTGCTGGAGGGGGTGATGATGCGCTCTCCGCACGCTTTGGCTGTGGCGGTGCGCCGCCCTGACGGCTCGGTGATCCTCAAGGATGAGCGGTATTACTCGCTGGCGGAGCGCTACCCCATGCTCAAGCGCCCCCTCCTCCGCGGGCCCGTCATTCTCATTGAGTCCATGGTCACCGGCGTCAAGGCCCTGACCTTCTCGGCCCAGGCCGCTCTGCAAGAAGAAGACAGCCAGGAGGACAAGCCCCTGGGTTGGGGGAGCATCACCCTCACCCTGGTGGGGGCCTTTTTGATGGCCTTCCTGTTTTTCGGGTTTCTGCCCCACTGGTTGAGCGGCAAAGCCGGTTATCTGGTAGGCCGCCCTCTGACCCCGGCGGACTTCACCTTTCATGTCATCGACGGCATCATCAAGGCCGTCTTCCTGATGCTCTACATCTGGGGCATCTCGTTTTTTCCGGATATCCGCCGGGTGTTCGAGTACCATGGCGCCGAACACAAGTCAATCTGCACCTTTGAGTCAGGGGAAGAACTGACGGTGGCGCACGCCCGGCGTCACCCCACCGCCCATGCCCGCTGCGGCACCTCCTTCATCCTGGTGGTGCTCCTGGTGAGCATCCTGATCTTCACCGTTTTCTTTCCCTTGTTTCCGGCCCTGACCCAGCGCGGTCTGGCCAATAATCTCCTCCAGGTTATCATCAAGGTGGGGCTCATGTTTCCCATTGCGGCCCTCTCGTACGAGATCATCCGCTGGGGCGGCAAACACTCTGATTCCAACCTGGCGAGAGTCCTCCTCTGGCCCGGCCTGGTCACCCAGCGCCTCACGGCTTTAGAGCCCGATGACTCCCAACTGGAAGTAGCCCTGCAAGCCTTGAAGGCTGTCCTGGCCCGGGAAGAACACCCCCTGCCTGAAGGCCATCAGGCTGGCGATGCCATACCCTGCGCCGAATGCCGACATTAATCAAGCAGTTAACCGTCAGCCGTTAGCCATTAGCAGGTGCGCCAGGCGCACCTTTCTTTTCTTCAGGCTCAATCAGTTTGGATAATCCTCTTTCTCTTAACCGAAAACTGTTTATCGGACCTGCGGGCTGGGATTATGCCGATTGGCGCGGCGTAGTCTACCCCCCAGGGCTCAAGGGCACGGACCGTCTCACCCTCCTGGCGGGCCTCTTTGGGGCGGTGGAGATCAACGTCACCTTTTACCGGCCCATTACGCCCGACTTTGCCCGGCGTTGGTTGGCCGCGGTGGCGGATTTCCCGGATTTCCGCTTCACTGCCAAGGTCTGGCAGGTGTTCACCCACGAACGGCGGCTGCCGGAGGCCGAACTGGCCCAGTTCCGAGAGGGCCTGGCTCCCCTCCTGACCGCGGGCAAGCTGGGGGTGCTCCTGGCCCAGTTCCCTTACTCGTTCCATAATACCGAAGATAACCGAGGTTATCTTCTTAAGCTGAAATCAGCCTTACAAAAATTTCCTCTGGCCGTGGAGGTGCGTCACCGCTCCTGGCAGCAGCGGGCGGTACGGGAGTTTTTGCAGGCCGCGGGCCTTGATTTCTGCAACATCGACCAGCCCATGGTCTCCTCCCCCATGGGGGCCACCCGCTGGGTCACCGGCCCCCGGGGATATCTGCGCTGCCACGGCCGGCATAAGGAGGCCTGGTTTGAATTCGGCGACGATCGCCAGGCCCGCTACGACTACCTCTATTCCTTTGAGGAACTGGCTGACCTGGCAGCCCGGACCCGGGAGCTTATGGAAAAGGCGCAAGAGACCTACGTCATCTTCAACAACCACCCCGCGGGCCAGGCCGTGGCCAATGCCTTGGAGCTGGAATATTTATTAATGAAAAAACCTCATAAACTTCCTCATAATTTACTCACGTCTTTTTCACGATTAGCAAATATTTTTTAAACTTTATTTCGTATTGACATTCTTTAGTAAATAATTATCTTCTTTTCAGCGGCACACAGGTAGTTCCTATCGTTACACTAAGGAGGAGGACCTACATGACAAAATCTAGAGATCCTAGAGACTTTACCATGGAGCCTGAAGAATTCCGAAAATTCTTTATTAAGGCGCTTACTGATGAAGGGTTTCGCAAGGAACTGGCCCATGACGCTTTCGGAGTTCTGGAACGCTATGGGCTCGATACCAGTAACATTCCGGAGGATATTCGGTCTGTGCTGGCCCGTCTGCCGTTTGACGAATGCCAAGAAGAAGTCATCCTGGAAAAAGCTACAGGTACCACAGTGGTGGCAAGAAAACCGAGATGCGGGGTCTGCGGGGTATGCGGAGTTTGTAGTCTTTGCGGCGAGGTTAATTTCGGCTCGGGCAGCGCCGCCTTGTGGGCTTTGTTTCACATTTTCAGCGTAGGTCCTGTACGGGCCTGATGGGTGCCGGGTGTGCCGCTTCTTTTAGAGGAGAGTATGGACCATTTAAGCCACTATCCCTTACTGACCTCGGGCAATGAAATCCATTTGACTCCGCTGGGAGGCACCTTCTTTGCCAATGGATCACCCACCCGCCTCTCCCGTGAAGAAATCGACTTTCTGGTGGAGTGTGATGGGACGCACCACCTCGCTGAAATTACTCCCTCAGCCTGGACGGAAGCTTACGGCGACATAAGGTTCCTGCTCTTTATTTCCCACTTGCTAGACAGCGGGAAACTGCGCCTGCTCTCTGTCCCCGATCACCGTCCTCCCCGCATCACCGGTAGCCGAGAGGCCTTTATCCCGCCTCATCTCAGCCTTGAACTTACCACGGAGTGCAATCTAAGATGCCGTCATTGTTACCGGGAAAGTGACAGCAGTCAGCACGATTTTTTCCCCACTGCAGACCTGCTAAAGCTGTTAACAGAACTGCACCGCCTGGGTCTCAGAACCGTGGAATTGACCGGGGGTGAACCTTTGCTGCACCCTGACTTTCTGGAGATCCTCAGCTTCTGTGCGGAAAAGTTTGTCCTCGTGGGGGTGCTGTCCAATGGCACTATCCTGAGTAAAGACCTCTTCGCACTTTATCAATCGATGGGGGACCGGCTCATCTTGAGTATCAGTTTGGATGGGCCTGATCCAGAAACCCACGATGTAAGACGGGGACTCAAAGGGTCCTTTCGGCGGACCACCGCACACATCCGAGCCCTGACTGAAGCCGGGCTCAATGTCCGGGTAGCCATGACCGTGGACGAAGGCAATTTTAGCCTTATCGAGAAGACGTTATTGCTGGCTCGCGAGTTGGGATCCCTGGCTTTCAGTTATTCCCCGGTTCTCCCTTTCGGCCGCGGAGTTGAGTGGGCCGGCCGGGGTTGGCGGCTGGACGGCAAAGCAGTGCTACAAGCCGAACTCGACCTGGCCGCGCGGTATAAAGGTTTTCTCACCGCATTTTCAGAAGATACGATCAGCGGTATTAAACAGGAGGGTTGTGGTGCGGGTTACCGCACCTTTGCGGTCGACCCCCTGGGGAACGTCAGGCCCTGTGTTACCTTCGGAACACGTCAGGCCGTGATCGGCAACCTTTTGACCCAATCTCCTATCACCGTCTTCCGCCATCCCATCACTTTCATCATGGCGGATTTGCCGGTGCCCAGCCAGGAGGTGTGCGGAGACTGTCGCTACCTGTCGTTCTGCATGTATTGTGGCCTGCGCGGCTTTTACGGCAGCGGCTTGAATCCCGAGTGCACCTGGCTGAAGCTCCCAGCGGTCCAGGCACTCTCCCGTTATCTGAAAGACGCAAAAACCCCGGCCGGGAATACGCCGATGGCATGCACGGCCCATCAATCTTGCTCTTGAACCCTTCCGGGGCCTGGCAAAGTCCGCTCTTGGTGGAGACCCCTTTGGGCGGTGCCAGATTTCCGGAAAAGGCTCGCGACGCCTCTTTCCTTCCTAAAGAATCATGGAAAATCCTTAATAACCTCAGGTCGAGTGCGGCCCGTCTCATGGACTTGGATACATTCCTGCCGGATGGGATAAGATGAAAATAAGGGACACACTCCGCGCAGCCATTCAGAACGGGGCCGTCTGCCTTCTGGCTTATCTGGCCGGATTTCATCTTACGCAGGCGATCCAGGGCGCTTCCTCACACATCGGCGCGCTGTGAGCGGTGATCTCCGGGATCGTGGTGCTCCAGGCGGCGCGGCGGCGGAGGCGATCCACCACCGGCAATAGGGCGCGGCTGTCCGCCTGGTTTCCTGGCCACAACTCGCAGCACACCATTGCCCTTCGCCGGTCAAGACTGCGCCCACGATCATTTGGCGGCCATCCGGCCGGTGATCCTTGGAGTAGCCGGATTGCCCCAGGCTTTCCCCGCCCTGCCCCTCAAAATAAGCATCACCGGCAATGTCCTCACTGCGGCCATTGGCTGGATGAGCCCGTGGGCCAGCCCATGAGAAAAGAAGAAGTTGCGGCAAGAAGTTCAATAAACTGAAGGAGTGTAACCAACTTGGGAATGGCGGGATAAGAGGTGCGGGGTCGCAAAGGTCGCTTTTATATGGAGATCATATCTTGAAATCTTTCTGTCACTGACGATAACTGTCGCTCCTGGGGCTATTCCAAATTAGCTGGAGTTGTTCCAAGCTGTTTGGTTCCAGCCGCAAACTTGCCGAAGCGGAGAGCCATAGTGGGCAATACCAGAAGATTGAGGGCGGTTGAGGTAACGAGGCCGCCAAGAATTACTATGGCCATAGGCCCCACGATTTCCTGCCCTGGCATCCGGCTGCCTACGGCCAGGGGCAGTAGCCCCAGGGCCGTGACCAGTGCGGTCATCAGTATCGGCGCCAGACGCTCCGAGGCCCCTCTGACCGCCGCTTCCGGGTTCCAGTTCAGCCCTTCCTCAGTTACCAGATGCTGATAATGGGACAGCATCATGATGGCATTGCGCAGGGTAATGCCAAAGACAGTGACGAAGCCCACCAGGGAGCCCAGAGACATCGTCCGGCCGGTCAGCAGTACAGCCAGCACCCCGCCTGCCAAGGCGAAGGGCAGGTTTACCAAGAGCAGCAAGACGTTGCGCCAATGCCCGACGACGGTAGAAACCAGCAGGACTATGCCCACGGCAGCTAAAAGGGAATGGAACAGCAAATCCCGCACTGCCTTGGCCTGGGCCTCGGCAGTGCCGCTGAATTCCACATAGGTTCCAGCAGGAAAGCTAATCTGGGAAAGGATGCGCCTCTTGGCCTCGGCCATGAAAGCATTGCTGTTGGCGCCGCTGACGTTGCAGGTTACGGTTTGGACGCGCCGGGCGCCCTGGTGCAGAACGACGAAGCGGCCCGAGGTCACCCTGATGTCGGCCAGTTCCTTCAAAGGTAGAAATGTCCCGCTAAGACTGCGGACCGGCAATTTGCCGATGGCCACCACCGTCTGCCGCTCCCGGGGCGGTAGAACAACCGTGGTGTCGAAAACGCGCTCTCCCTGGTAAATCTGGCCCACCAGACTCCCTTGATAGGCGGTGTGCACGGTGTCCAGCACGCTCATCGGGTCCAGCCCCCAGCGCTGCAACACGGCTTTCTTGAGGCGAATGGCAACTTGGGGGGCGCCGGCCATGGAACGCACCTGCACATCGGCCGCGCCGGGTATCTTTTGCAGCAGCGCGGCGATTCCCCGCCCCTTTTGATCCAGGACGTCCAGGTTATTGCCGAAAACATTGATAACCACCGCGGCCCGGTAGCCGGAAATGGTTTCCTCCAGGCGCTCGGTCAGGAAGGTGTTGACGCTGAAAGTGGCGCCGGGGATTTGCTCCACCATCCGGCGGATTTCTGACTCGGCTGACACGGGTTGAAGGTCTGGATTGAGATTGGCGTCAATTTCACTGGCATTGGGCCCCCGTGGTTCTCCCCCGGCTTCGGCCCGCCCGGCTTTCTGGGTCACGCTCCGCACATAGGGAAGTTTTTGCAGCTCCCGGGTTACCCGGCCCCCCAAACGCAAGGATTCCGCCAGCGACGTGCCGGGAGCCATGACCATATGGACAATCATGTTGCCTTCCCGGAACTCGGGCAGAAAGCTGCCGCGCAAAAAAGGCAGGGCAAGCAGGGAAATCCCCAGCAGCAGGATAACGCCCAGGGTCACCAGACGCGGGTGGCGCTCAACCCGCCCCAGCAAGCGGACGTATCCGGTTTTCAGACGGCTTATCACCGGCGGCTCACTCGGCGGCAACTCATCTTTGCCTAACAACAGCAGGCATAAGGCCGGCGTTACGGTAAGCGCGACCAGGAGCGAGGCAACCACTGCCAGGATATAAGCTACCCCCAAGGGTGAGAACAGACGGCCCGCCACCCCGGACAGGGTGAGGATTGGGAAAAAGACCAGGATCACGGCCAGGGTGGCAAAAACCACCGCGCCCCGCACCTCCAGGGAGGCAGACAGGATGACCTGCAGCACCGGCCGGGAAGGCGTCAGCCCCCGGTTCTCCCGCAGGCGCCGATAGATGTTTTCCACGTCGATCACCGCGTCATCGACGATCTCGCCGATGGCGATGGCCAGGCCTCCCAGGGTCATGGTGTTGAGGCTGAAGCCAAGGCGCTCCATGACAATGGTCCCGGCCAGCAACGAAAGCGGGATGGCGGTACAGGAGATCGCGGCAGTCCGGAAATTGAACAGGAACAGCAACAGTACGATAACGACCAGAACGGCGCCGATGGCCAGGGCCGTAACGACATTGTGAATGGCAGTATGGATAAAGGTCGCCGGGCGGAAGAGATTCCCGTGCAGGACAATGCCTTCCTTTTCGAGGTCAGGACGCAACTCCTGGAGCGCCCGGTCCAGCCGACGCGTCACCTCCAGGGTGTTGGCCCCGTATTGGGCATCCACCAGCATCACGATGCCGGGCTGTCCATTAATCAAGCCGGCCCCTATAGGAGGCTCCTGGGCTTCGGTCACGGTCGCCACATCCCCCAGCCGCACGCTGGCGCCCTGCCGGTGCACCAGGACGACGCCCGCCAGTTGGGCCGGCGTCAAGGCCTGGCCTTCGGTTTGGAGGACCAGGCGCTGATTGGGATTTTCGATAAAGCCCGCCCCCCGGACCCCGGTGGCCCGGCGCGCCGCGGCCAGCACTTCATTCAGGCCCAGACCGTACTTTATCAGGCGTTCAGGGATGATCTGAATCTGGAATTGCTTGACCCCTTCCCCGAAGCTGAGCACCCCGGCAACGCCGGGAACCGCAAGCAGGCGGGGCTTCACCAGCCAGCGGGCAATGGTGCGCACCGCCATCAAAGAACGGCTGGAGGACGTCAACCCCAGCTCAAGCACATTGCCGGTGGAGGAAGTAAGCGGCGTCAGCACCGGGGGTTTGGCCTCCAGGGGCAGTTGACCCGGCAGCGACACCAGCCGCTCCGCCACTAATTGCCGGGCCAGATAAACATCAGTGTCTGGAGAAAAATTGACCTTGATGGCCGACAGCCCCTGGAGGGAACTCGAAAGCACGGAAGTAATGCCGCTGGCGCCGACGACCGCACTTTCAACAGGCCGGGTAATCAGGGCCTCCACCTGTTCAGGGGACAACCCCGGAGCCTCGGTGCGAATCGAAACCTGGGGTGAGGCAAATTCGGGAAAAACATCATATTTGGTGTGGCTGAGGCGATAGAAACCATAGGCCATGACGACGATGGCCAGGGCCAGGACGGTGCCGCGCCGCCGCAGGGCAAAACGGATAATGTTGGCAAGCAGGCCGTGTTCTGAGGATTCCATGCCATCTACCCTTTAATCGGAATCCTCTTCTTTACCCTGGCCTGCCTTGGACCGGGGAATCGAGGCCTCGGACAACAAGGCTTGGGCTCCCTGGATTACTATGCATTCTCGTTCGGTGAAACCGGTGGTAACGAAAAAGCCCTCGGGCAGCGGGGTGCCCGTGTCGACCGGCCGGGCCGTGAAGCGGTCGGGGCTGGTCTGTACAAAGACCATGCCCTGGCCATTCTGCCAAGTCACGGCAGCCATCGGGATGAGGAAGCCTTTGATCCGGGGCCCGGCAGGAAGTATGGCTGCGACATTCATACCGGCCTGCACCTGGCCGGCGTGGCCGGTCACGCCATAGAAAAAGCTCAGCCCCTGAATTTGGGGGTCAGTCCGTGGGGCCGGGGAAACCAGGCTGGCCGCCAACCGGGTTTTGCTGGGTAGTTGGATAGCGATTTTATGCGGCATTGGGGCAAGCTTTTCACCGGCAGGCAGGGTGACTTGGACCAAAAATTCCTCTTGATTCAGTAAGCTGGCCAAGGCCGGGGAGCCGCTGACCACCCAGCGGGAGATCACCGCACCCCAGAGTTGCCGTACTGCACCTTCCAAGGCCCGCTGACTTTCCTGGGAAGCCCGCAGATTATTCCGATTTTCTTGCCAGGTGCTCTCCGCCGCCTGGAGGGCTTTGAGGGACACGTTCTGGTTCTGAGCATGAAGCACCTTGAGGCGGTCGTATTCCGCTTGCGAGGCCTTAAGCCGGGCCCGGGCGTTTTCAACCTGGGCCCTGGCTTGGGCCAAGCCGCGGCTCTGGTCGGCCAATCCTTGGAGCGGCAGCACCGTACCATAGGCCTGCAGCTCCTGTGCATGGAATGCCTGGGCCAGCGGGGCCGTGACGATGCTGGCCTTTTCCTGGGCCGATTTCTCCAGAGTGACAGCCATGTCCCCCGGGGTCTCGACAGCCCCAACGGGCCATGGCCCCCATAGACCCAGGAGGACAAGCAATACAAAGACGATTATTAGCCAGAGAAAGCAAGGGTTTTTCAAGGGTGAGGTTCTCCTTGGCCAGGGGAGGTTTGGAGGGTAGTGGGGATACCAGGACTAGTCCCCAACGGTGACTTTATGGCATCTTCCATGAGGCCCAGGGCCTGTTGGGCCTGGTAGAAAGCCTGAAGCCGGGCCAGGACCGCGTTGTTCAAGATCAATTGAGCGCTGAGCCGGGCCAGGCGGTCGCTTTCGCCTGCCCGCAAACTGCGCTCAGCCGCTTGCTCCTGGGTTTTCTCCGCCGCCTCAAGAGCCCCGGCAGTCTTCAGCTTCCCGAGTGCCTTGAGATACCCGGCCAGGCTCCGGTCCAGTTCAGCAATGACCCGGGCTTGCAAAACGGTAAAGCGGGCGGCGACTTCCTGCCGCCGCGCCCTGGCCTCTGCAATGGGTCCCTGGTTTTGGTTCAGCACGGGCAGCGTCAGTGACAGACCAAAAATCCATTTATTCTCGGCATCGTCGAAATGATAGTCTGGCCCCAGGTGCAAATCCGGGTATTGTTTGGCAATCTCCAATTGCAAGGCGCTCTGGGACGCCTCATACCCCGCCAGGCCGGCCAGGATATCCGGACGGCTCAGCAGGGCCTGTCGCCTGACCTCGGGCGACAATGGCTTGGGTGCAGGCCGTTGCAGAAAGGCAAAAGAAATCTCCACCTGTTGCAAAGCACTCGCCGGCAAACCCAAGGCCGCTGCCAGCCGTACGCGATGCTCCGCCTTTAGCCTTTCGGCATCCTGGAGCAACAGACGCGTCTGGTCCAGGGAAATCTGCGCCTGGGTAAGTTCCGGCCTGGGAATCTCCCCTTGGGCCAGCCGCGCCGCCAAAGCCTGGGTCAGCTCTTCTTGTACGGCAAGTTGCTGCTTAAGCAGGCTGGTGCTTTCCCGGCTCAGGTAAAGGTCCAGGAGGGCCGTCCGCAAACGGCTCCGCACTTGCCAGGCCGCGGTAGCGATATCCAGATAGGCCGCCTCAGCCAGATACCCGGCGCGGGCCAGGCGATAGCCACGTTTGCCTGCGGTCTCAATGGGAATATCGAAGGAGGCCCCGTAAAGCCAGGGATTGGCCGCACCCGGGTTGTTGATAAAGCCGGGCGTCGCGGAGATGCTCGGGTTTGGGCGCTGACCGGCGGTAATCTTGCCGGCCTCGGCCACCTGCCACCGGGCGCGAGCCACATCCAGGTCCGGATGATAATACAAGGCGGCCAGGGTAAGCATGGAAAAATCCCAGGAGCGGGGTGGCCAAGGTGAAATTTTCCGATTGAGATTGGCTTCTAAAAATTCTTTAAGCTTAGGGTCATTCAGGCGCCGGTTTTCCAGAACGGCGGCGCTTTGCGCCGGCGACAAGGGCCGCGGATGGAAAGAAGCGCAACCTGCCACTAAAATCAAGGCAGCCAGTAACCATGTCGATACTCTCATGCCGCTTTCCTAAGCACTAAACATATCCCTTACCTTCGATCATTAAGCAATAAAAGACCCGATAAATCAATTACCCAATGCCAGAAGCAGGAGTTATCCCGCTATTATTGTCTTGAGCCTCGCCGGCAAAACCGGGGGCAAAAAAAGCCCGGGCTTTTTTCCCCTTTTTCCTCTTCCCCTCTTCCCCTCTTCCCCTCTTCCCCCTTCTTTTTTAATCACCACTCATAAAAATATCCGGGTTCATTCAACACCTCGGCCCCCTCGGGAGTGAGCCGCACCATGTCCTCCAGGCGGACGCCGCCCCAGCCGCTGAGGTAGATGCCCGGCTCCACCGTGACCACGCAGCCGTCCGGCAGCGCCACTCGCTTGGCCTCGGAGGGGCTTAAACGGGGAGATTCATGCACCGCCAGTCCCACGCCGTGGCCCAGAGAATGGCCGAAGGCCTCGCCGTAGCCCCCTGCGGCAATCACCTTCCGAGCCAGGGCGTCCCCCGCCACACTGTCCATACCGGCCTTGAGTTCGCCCTCCGCTTTGGCCTGGGCCCGGCGCACCAGGGTGTAGATTTTCTGAAACTGCTCGTCCGCAGGCCCCAGTATAAAGGTGCGGGTCATGTCGGCGCAGTAGCCGTCCACCCGGGCCCCCATGTCGATGATGATGGGCTCCCCGGCCTGGATGACATAATCCCCGGGCTGGTGATGGGGCCGGGCGCTGTTAAGCCCGGCGGCCACGATGGGCGAAAAAGCCAGGCCCTGGGCCCCGCCTTCCCGCAGGCGCTTCTCGATCTCCCAGGCCACCTGGCGCTCGGTGAGGCCTGGAGCCAGTTCCCCGGCCACCTGGCGCATGACAGTTTCGGTCAACCTCAGGGCCCGCCGCATGACGGCCAGCTCGGCCGCAGTCTTCCGCTGCCTGAGGCCTTCCACTAACCCTTCCAGGGGCTGCCAGGTTACCGTGAGCCCCGCGTCGGCCACTTTCCTGGTCAGATGCTGGTAATGCCAGTAGGTGACGTGCGCGGCTTCAAAACCCAGATGCCGCACCTTGAGGTCTTTGAGGCGCTCCGCCAGGGTTTCCGCCAGATCGACCTGATAAATGAGCACCTCAAAATCCTGGACTTCCTGCTGGGCCCAGATCTGGTAGCGGAAATCGGTCAGGAGCACTGCCGCATGGGCGGTAATGAGGAGCAGGCCCCAGGCGGGATCATCAGCGGTAAAGCCGCTCACATAACGGCGGTTCTCGGGGCCGGACACGAGCAGGGCGTCAACCTCATGGGCGGGCAAAAGCTCCCGGACGGCCGCCAGGGTTAGGTTTATAGTATCATTCATAACAGTCATGCGGTGATTCTGGGTGAATCGGGCCGGAAAATCAAGGGGAAACATCCCTGGCGCGGTGGCATGGCGCCCAGGGATAAACGTTTGCCTTAATGATGAGAGGTTGCGCATCGCCTCTGACCTCCCTGAATCCTTTTTTCTTTTTAAGCTGTTAAAAATCTGATATTATATTTTATTTAAGAATTGGCTCCCGGATTGGGTGTTTTGGCTGATGCCAAGCCCATGATCTGATTGCCGGGTAAACAGGAGCGTATCCACAACTTGGTCAGACTAGTAGCCTTTGATTGCGATGGAGTCTTGTTCGATTCTCTTCCAGCCAACATCGCCTTCTATAACGGCATCCTCAAGCACTTCGGCCGTCCTCCTCTGAACCCCGAGGCCATGGACTATATCCACAGCCACACCGTCTGGGAATCCCTGGAGTACATCTTCCAGGACCATCCGGACCTGGCGGCTGTTGGTGACTTTGCCCGCAATTTCGACTACGGCCCCTTTATCGCCATGATGGTGGAGGAGCCCTATCTCCGGGAGTTCCTGCGGTTCTTGCGCCCCGAGCGCTACACCGCTTTGGCCACCAACCGCACCACCACCACCGGTGCTGTCCTTAATTATCACCGCTTGGCCGACGACTTCGACCTGGTCGTGAGCGCCCAAGACGTCAGCCGCCCCAAGCCCGACCCGGAATCCTTCGTCCGCATCCTGGAGCACTTCGGCCTTGAGCCCAAAGAAGCCATTTATATCGGGGATTCCCAGGTGGATGAACACTTTGCCGCCAATGCCGGAGTGCCGTTTGTGGCCTATCGCAACCGCAGGTTGACTGCGGACTATTATTTGGACTCTTTCGCCGACGGTGCCGACCTGATTCGGGTTCTGGCCCGCGGCCAAAATCATTGAGACAAGGAGGAAGCCATGAAACAATATCAATGTCAAGTTTGCGGCTATATCTATGATCCTGCCCAGGGAGACCCGGACAATAACGTCCCCCCTAACACCCCGTTTGATAAACTGCCGCCGGAATGGGTCTGCCCCATTTGCGGAGCCGCCCAAGACCAATTTAGCCCGGTGGCTTAAAACCACGGCCTTGAGATGGAGCGCCTCCCGGCGCTCCTGAAAATCCTCACTGATGATATCCATGAAACATCAAGACATGGGGGTTCAACCCCGTTCGCAAAAAAAGCCTTTCTGGCGGGAATACGGGGAATCCCTGATTATCGCCATCATTCTGGCCTTGATACTCCGGGCCTTTCTCGTTCAGGCCTTTTCCATTCCTTCCGGTTCCATGGAGCCGACCTTGCTCATCGGCGACTATCTCCTGGTGAGCAAATTCAGTTACGGCATCCGCAACCCGTTCACCAATAAGGTCTTGATTCCCATCGGCACCCCTCAGCGCGGGGATGTGGTGGTCTTCATCTTTCCCCAGGACCCCACCAAGGACTACATCAAACGGGTTATCGGCCTGCCCGGCGACCGCATCCAGATCACCAACAAGAAAGTCTATATCAACGGCAAGTTGTATGAGACCCCTGAGGCGGTTTACGACGATCCGATCATTATGCCGGCGCCGCAAGGCCCCACCGAATCGGCCCGGGATAACCTGGGCCCGGTGGTGGTGCCGGCCCACTCGTATTTCTGCATGGGAGACAACCGGGATCACAGCTATGACAGCCGTTTTTGGGGGTTCGTGCCCATGGATAACCTCCGGGGCAAGGCCCAAATCATTTATTTTTCCTGGAAGGGACCCCCAGGCGAGCCCTTTTTCCAAGCCTTTGCCGGCGGGTTTAAAGGTCTCATCTATCATCTCCAATGGGATACCCATGACTTTCAGGTACGGTGGAACCGCATCGGTAAGATCATTCATTAAGGGTCTTTAGTTTTCAAATGAAAGAGAAGGTCACTTTCGCTGGGAAGGCAGATGGGGATTTGAGCTCTTGATCAGCTGATTTTGCAACTATTCCATCAAGCCATGGGGATCCCTCACATACCTGAACCCGTTAACCGAAAACCGGAAACCAAAACCCGGACACTCTCCGTCATCCTTTTTGCGATTCTGGCGCTGGCCATGGGCGGTTGTGGACGCGTCTCCGGCCCCGTCATTATCTTCGGGTCCCCGGATTCGCCCAGGATGCGCCAGGCGGTGGCCGGGGTGCAGGCCAGGCTGGGGGCGGGGTCAGGAGAAGTGGTCTATGTTCCGGAGTTCGGCCCCATTGGGAAAGAGACCCTGCGCCGTCTGCGGGCGCGTCAACCGCGGCTTCTGATAGTGCTGGGCACCCCGGCGCTCCTGCTGGCGGCCCCGGTGGTGAAAAAAGTTCCGGTGGTCTTCGGGCTGGTGGCCAATCCGTATTTTACCGGAGCCGCGTATGAGCCGGCTCATCCCGATATTCACCAGGAGAACATCACCGGCATCGCTACCCCGGCCCCCCTGGACGCGGCCTTGCAGCACGGCGCCACCCTCTTCGGCCCGGTCCCTTGGGGACTCCTCTTTGACCCCACCGACGGAGTGGCCGCGGACCTCGCCCAGCGCTTTGTCGTTGCGGCGCCGCGCTTCGGGGTGGAACCCCTGATGGAAACCAGCGCCACAGCCGCCACCGACCGCCCCGGGTTGGAACGCCTGATCAAGCGGGGGGCGCGGCTCATCTATCTGCCGCCGACGGGCAGTGCGGCGCGCTACGCCCCCCTGGTCTTGGCGTGGGGACGGGAAATGAAAGTGCGGGTGGTGAGCAGCCTCCCCGAAGGATCGCACCAGGGCGCGGCGTTGTGGGTAGCCGTGGATTACCACCGGCTGGGAGAAGATATCGGCGACCTGGCCCACCGGGTCCTGGCGGGGGAGCCGCCCAAATCCATTCCCATTACAGAAAATATCCCCCTGAAGGTGGAAACGGATGAAACCTTGCTCCGCAAATGGAGCGGGTATCCGCCGGTGATAAAATAGGGGGAAAAGGGGGAAAGGCACAGAGGAGCAAAGGGATTAGGACAAGATTTCACAGTCTTTTTGTATTTTCCCCCCTTTCCCCTTTTCGTCTTTTCCCCCTAAACTCATATAATATATTCACGCCCCTGATGGGCATTGCAATCTAGCCGGAGGATTATTCATGACCCCATCCCGGAAGTTCGATCCCGCGGCCTGGCAGCCCGAGATCACCATGGAGCGCTTCACCCTGGCCAACGGCCTCACCCTGTTTGTGCTTCCCGATCACCGTCTGCCCATCGTCTCCCTGCAAATTCACTATAAGGTGGGCTCCCGATACGAGCTTCCGGGCATCACCGGCATTTCCCACCTCTTCGAGCACCTGATGTTCCGGGGCACCGAAACCCGGGGGCCCGAGGAGTTCTCCCGGATCCTCCAGGCCAAGGGCGGCGAGATCAACGCCTTCACCACCCGGGATCACACCTCGTATTTTGAAAATCTGCCCGCGGAGCACCTGGAATTGGGCCTGGAACTGGAAGCCGACCGTCTGCTGCACCTGAAACTGGACGACGACACCTTCCAACCGGAGCGCCAGGTGGTCATCAGCGAACGGAAGCTGCGCTCGGTGGATAGCCCCTTCGGGCTGGTGGAAGAGCAGTTGTGCGCCACGGCCTATACCCAGCACCCCTATAACTGGCCGGTGGTGGGCTGGAACCAGGACCTGCACCGCATGACCCTGGAGGATTGCCTGGCCTACTACCGCAGCCATTACCACCCGGGCAAGATCACCATAGTCATCGCCGGAAACGTGGAGCCTTTGGTTGCCCGGGACCTGGTGGAAAAATACTTCGGCCAGATTCCCGCCCCTCATGCGGCCCCGGAGCCGCAAGTCGTGGAACCACCCCAGAGGGGGGAGCGCCGGGCCATCGTCAAAAAGGTCTCCCAGGTGGAAGCCCTGCTCGCCGGGTTCCATATCGTGGGCATCGACCACCCTGATCTCTACCCCTTAAACCTGTTGGCCATCATCCTGTCGGGCGGCAAGGCGTCCCGGTTCCACCAGGAGTTCGTGCGGGTGGGCAAGGCCATTGCCCTGGAGGTGGAACTGGCCCCCCTGCCCTTTTCGGCCCAGGACCCGGACCTGCTGGTGGTTACCGCAGTGGCGACTCCGGGGCGGCCTTTGCCGGAGTTGGAGCAGGAACTCTGGGCCGCCCTGGACCGGCTCCGGGAGGACGGCGTCTCCCCGGCGGAACTGGCCCGGGCCAAGAAACTGGTGCGCTCCCAGGCCGTCCGCTCTCTGGCCCACAACTTTTTCCGGGGTCTTTTGGTCGGCCTGTTCCACCTGAAGACCGGGAACGCCAATCTGGCCAACCAGATTCTCAGCTCCCTGGAAGCGGTCACCGCGGAAGACATTCTCCGGGTGGCCCGGACTTACCTCCGGGAAGACAATCGCACCGTGGTGGTGCTCCAGCCCGTCACCCCGGAGGAAAGCGAGGCCCTGGGAGCCTTGGAGTGAGCGCAGCCCAAAGAATGAGTCGTGCAGGCCAAGTCCGGCGGCCAGGGGCAGCCCTATAACCGAAACCTGAAAAAGAAAATTGGAGCATATATGGCCTACAATCTTCCTGAGATTCACCACGCCACCCTCCCCGGGGGTATGACGCTGTTAGGCGTGGAATACGACCGGATCCCTTGGCTGAGCCTGACCTTCATGGCCAAGCGGGGTGCGGAAACCGATCCCCCGGACAAACCCGGCGTAGCCGATTGGGCCGCCGAGTTGCTCACCCTGGGCACCGACCGGCGCTCCCAATTACAATTAGCCGAGGACATCGAATCCCGGGGCGCGGCTCTGAACGCCAAAAGCGGCTGGGACGCGACCTTGGTGAATCTGGAAGGGCTGGCCGAGGATTTTTCCGACTTGATGGCCACCCTGGCCGAAGTGGTTCAGACCCCCGGCTTCCCCGAAGACGAATTTCCCCTGTTGCTGGAACGGCGCCGGGCCGAACTGGTGCACCAACAGGATGATCCCCGGGAAATGGCCAATCTCCGCTATCTGCGCCTGTTTTTCGGCGATTCGCCTTTCGGCCACGCGGTGCCGGGCGAGCTGAACCGCATAGATAATCTCGGACTGGCCGATCTCAAAGACTTCTACCGCCGGGAGTTTACCCCGGCCACGGCCACCCTGGTGGTGGTGGGCATGGCGGCCTTCGACCGGGTCAGGGAGGAGGCCGCCCGAATCTGGGGTCCCTGGGCCGGCGGTGGTCCGGCCAGCCCGCCCTATACCGCAGCGCCTGCGAATCTTTGTGCCCCGGGCATCTATCTCCTGGACCGGCCCGATCTGACTCAGAGTGAAATTCGGGTGGGTCACCTGGGCCTGCCCCGCGCTCATGCCGATTACTTTCCCCTGAAGCTGGTGAATTACATCCTGGGCGAAGGTGGTTTTTCTTCCCGCCTCATGGCCCGCATCCGCTCCGATCTGGGCTTCACCTACGGCATCCGCAGCAGTTTTTCCTACCGCCGGGCCCCGGGTCCCTTTATCGTCTCCACCTTCACGCCGGCGGAGAATACCGCCCAAGTGGTGGCCGAAATCCGGTCGGTGATCACCGAAGTTCACCAAAACGGCGTCATGGATCAGGAACTGGCGGAAGCCCAAAGCTACTACGTGGGCCATTTTCCTTTAGGACTGGAAACGTCCCGGGGACTCGCCCGCCAGGTGCTCTCCATGGACCTCTACGACTTGGGGATGGATTATTTAAAGAACTATTGTGAAAAAATCCGCAACGTCGACCTGAAATCCGCGGCCGCCGCGGCCCGGGACCATCTCCAGCCCGACCAGTTGGTGACCCTGGTGATGGGTCCCGCGGCAAGCTGCGCCAAGGCTTTGGGAGATTTGGGGCCGCTGAAAATCCTTGCCGGAATTTAGGCTACAAATTTTTTAGTTGACAAATGCCTTGCGATATTATGAGATAGAAATGATTTTGTGAAAAAAAGGATAAGCCCCTTGGGGACCATTTAATCGATGGAGGAGAGTTTCATGCACAAAACCCCGTTGTTGGATCAACTGGTATCAGGTCCATATCCCAGCTTCGTTAAAGACCTGAAGCGGCTGGCCGCCACAAAGCCCCAGGTCGACGACCTGTTGGGACAGTTGGAACGGTCTTATAAAGAGAAAATCACCCACTGGAAGCACGGCGGCATCGTGGGCGTGCTGGGATACGGCTCCGGCATCATCGGCCGGTATTCCGACCTGCCCAATGATTTTCCTGGGCTGGAGCACTTCCACACCATGCGGATCAACCAGACCTCCGGTTGGTTTTATACCACCAAGGCCCTGCGGGAGCTTTGCGACATTTGGGACAAGTACGGCAGCGGCGTCTTGAATATGCACGGAGCTACTGGCGATATCGTCTTTCTGGGCACCCGCACCGATGAGTTGGAGCCCTGCTTTCAAGAGTTGGCCCAGAAGGGTTGGGACATCGGCGGCTCCGGCTCAGCCATGCGCAGCCCCTCCTGCTGCGTGGGCCTGGCCCGCTGCGAATGGTCTTGTTATGACCCCATGGAAGCCTGTTACGACATCACCCAGGAGTATCAATTCGAGCTGCATCGGCCGGCCTTCCCCTATAAATTCAAGTTTAAATTCTCCGGCTGCCCCAATGATTGCGTAGCTGCCCAAGCCCGGGCGGACATGTCCATCATCGGCGTCTGGAAGGACGACATCCGCATCGACCAGGCCGCAGTGAAAGCCTATGCCGACGGAGAATTGAAACCCCGGGGCGGCGGCTCCCCTTACGCCAAACTGGATGTCAAAGCCGATGTTGTTGACCTTTGCCCCACCTACTGCATGAGCTATGACGGCAAAACCCTAAAAATCGATAATAAAAACTGCAACCACTGCATGCACTGCATCAACCTGATGCCCCAAGCCCTGCGCCCCGGCACCGAGGGCGGCGCCACTATCCTGCTTGGTTCCCATGCTCCCATCCTGGAAGGGGCCCAGATGAGTTGGGTCATTGTGCCCTTCATGGAGATGACCCCGCCTTTTGATAACTTGAAGGAACTCGCCGGTAACATCATGGAATGGTGGGCAGAGAACGGCAAGAACCGGGAGCGCGTCGGCGAATTGATCCTGCGGTTGGGAATGCGGAACTTCCTGGAAAGCGTCGGACTGCCACCCGTGCCTCAGAGTGTCAAGACTCCCCGGGCCAACCCGTTCTTCTTCTGGCATCAGTCCGATTTCGAGGCCGAAGCTGCGGGCCGGAAATATATCAAAGCTTAACAAGAGACATCTACTGAACATATATCGTTAAGGCAGAAAGCCGATCACGTTAGGAGGAAAAAGGACAATGGCTGAACGGATTACTGATATTGGACCTCCCCATTATGATAAATTCTTGCCACCCGTCATCAAAGAGAACTACGGCAAGTGGAAATATCACGAGATCCCGGAGCCGGGGGTTTTAAAGCATGTCGCGGAAAGCGGCGCTGAAATCTATTCGGTGCGCATTGCTTCCCCCCGGATTATGACCACCCTGCAAGCAAGAGACCTGTGCGACATTGCCGATAAATTCTGTGGCGGCTACCTGCGCTTCACCAGCCGGCACAACGCTGAATTTTTGGTATCCGACAAGTCGAAGCTGGAAGGCCTGAAGGCGGAGTTAAAAAAGTATAATCTTCCCAAGGGCGGCACCGGCCATTCCATCACCAACATCGTCCACACCCAGGGTTGGATCCATTGCCACACGCCGGCCATCGACGCCTCGGGCGTGGTGAAAGCGGTCATGGATGATTTGTTTGACTATTTTGGCAGCCATCAGCTGCCCGCCCAGCTGCGCATCTCTCTGGCCTGTTGCCTTAACATGTGCGGCGCGGTGCATTGCTCCGACATCGCCATCCTGGGCATCCATCGCACACCGCCCCACGTCGCCCATGAAAAACTGCGGCATCTGTGCGAAATCCCCACCACCATCGCTTCTTGTCCCACCGGCGCCATCCGGCCGCATCCGGACAAGTCCGTTAAGAGCGTCGTGGTGAATGAAGAGCGCTGCATGTACTGCGGCAACTGCTACACCATGTGCCCGGCCATGCCGCTGTTCGACGCCGAGAAGGGTGGCGTCGCCCTGCTGGTGGGCGGCAAGGTGTCCAACGCCAAGACCCCGCCCATGTTCTCCCGGCTGGCGGTGCCGTATCTCCCCAACAACCCGCCCCGGTGGCCGGAGACCGTGGCCGCCATCCGCAAAATTGTCCTTAAGTACGCCGAAGGCGCCAACAAGTGGGAGCGGCTGGGCGAGTGGATCGAGCGCATCGGCTGGGAAAAATTCTTTGAAGTATGCGACATTCCCTTCACCTTCCAGCACATTGACGACTACCGTTGGGCGTATGACACCTATCGGACGTCGATGCATTTTAAATTCTAAGTAGGTGGGATAAATGGCACTATCCAAAGAAGCGTTGGCGGATTACATCTACGATATGGTAGCCAAGGCCCAGGGCAAGAAAAACCTGAAGGCCATGGACGTGCAGAAGGCCGTGCTCAAAGAGCATCCTGATCAGCCCAAGAACGATATCAAGTTCGCCATCAAGGATCTCATTGACAGCAGCCGCTGTGTTTATACATATTTTGGGGGTAGTTATATCGAAATCCCCCATGAAGAAGGGGCCGCCAAGAATATCTGATGTCTCGGCGCTGTCCCCGACTGCTGCTGGCAGCTCTCAGGGGCGGAGCCGGCAAGACGACCTTGACCCTGGGGCTCCTGGCCGCTTGGCGGGACCAGGGGCGTCGATTGGTGCCCTTCAAAAAGGGCCCTGACTATATCGACCCAGCCTGGCACGCCCTGGCGGCGGGATGCCCCAGCCATAACCTGGACCCCTTCCTCATGGAAGGGGACCAGATTTTGGCGTCGGTGGCCCGACATGCCGCCCAGGCAGATGCCCTCCTCATCGAAGGCAACCGCGGCCTATACGATGGTCTCGATGCCCAGGGCACCTATAGCACTGCGGAGCTGGCCAAATTCCTGGCAACTCCGGTGGTGGTGGTAGTGGACTGCACTATGCGGACCCGCACCACTGCCGCCCTGGTGTTGGGGTGTCAGCATTTCGATCCCCAGGTCCCCATCCGGGGCGTCATTCTCAACCAGATCGCCCGCCCTCGCCACGAAGCCATCATCCGCCAGGCCATCGAAACCTACTGCGGAATACCGGTGTTGGGTGCCCTTCCCCGGCTTAAGTGCGAGGTCTTCCCCGAACGCCACATGGGGTTGGTGCCCCCCCTGGAGCATGCGACCGCCATACGGGCTATAACCACCGCCCGGGACCTGGCCCAACGATATTTGGACCTGGAAGGCCTTTGGCAGGTGGCGGACCAAGCCCCTTCCCTGCCTGAAGTCCCCGCCCTGACGCGGTCTTTTGGCGCCGACTGCCATCCTCCGGTTATCGGCGTCATCCGAGATTCCGCCTTCCAGTTTTATTATCCTGAAAACCTGGAGGCCTTGCGGGATGCCGGCGCTGCTGTGGTGGAAATCAGCGCCCTGGACGACCCGGTTCTCCCACCCCATCTGGACACCCTCTATATCGGCGGCGGCTTCCCCGAAACCCATGCCCGGGCCCTGACCGAAAACTTAAGCTTCCGCAATTCAGTCAAAGCTGCGGCCCAGGCGGGCTTGCCCATCTATGCCGAATGTGGCGGCCTCATGTACCTGGGGGAACATATCCAGATCGGCAGCGACAAATTTCCCATGGTGGGCATCTTTCCCTATGATTTCGTCATGGGCAAAAAACCCCAGGGACATGGCTACACCATCCTGGAAGTGGTTCAGGACAACCCGTATTTCCCCCGGGGCACCATGCTCAAAGGCCATGAATTCCACTATTCTCAGATCGTCCCCGACCCGGTTCCTTCAGCCCCCATGGCCTTTAAGGTCAGCCGGGGCTCGGGCATCAGCGGCCATCGGGAAGGCCTCCTCTTTCAGAACGTGCTGGCCACCTACACCCACCTCCACGCCCTGGGTTGCCCCCAATGGGCCGAGGCCTTGGTGCGCCGCGCCCGGGAGTACCACGGCGATACCGACTTAAACACTTCCACTCCGGCCCCGAAATACGACTCGTCGGAACGGGTCCGCCTCTAAAAACTTTCAGCTCTCAGGAGGGGATAAAGTGTGCAGGGCAAGTCTTCGGCCTCCGCCACGGATTCTGCCCGTAGTTATCCGGCCGAGGGCGGCGACCCCGGTCAGAATTTTTTCCAAAAATCTGCCCCAGTTTTCACAACCGCAAAATTTTGGTATATTATGATAAATGGTGCAAAATTTTCAGGAGGTAAGTCTCTATGGCTTGGCGGGTTGAAGTCGACGCTGACAAATGTATCGGCGATGAAGAATGCGTGAATGTCTGCCCCGTGGGCGTCTTTGAGATGCAGAACGAAAAGGCCGTCCCGGTAAACGAGGATGAATGTCTGGGTTGCGAGAGCTGCGTCGAGGTCTGTACCACAGGCGCCATTACGGTTACAGAAATCTAAACGCCTCTGGTGCCCAAAATTAGCCTAGGGTGCGCCCTGCGCACCCTATTTTTTATCTTGGCGACTTTGCCTAAGAACTATCAGGTCCCGCAGCTTATCTCCTCGGCGCACGACTGGCACTGCTTTAGGGGTTCCAGTTCCTCCGAGGTGGCCGGGCGCACTTCCACCACCTTCACCTCATAGCGCAGGTCACGGCCGGAAAAGGGGTGATTCATATCCAGAATCACGCGATCTTCCCTGACTTCCTTGACCGTCAGGGGATATTCCGGCGGGAACGGCAGGTTGGCGGGGATGACCTTTTGGCCCGGCGCCAACGCCATCCCCGGGGGAAAGACCTTGTGGCTCCACTCCTGGACAAAATCGGGGTCGTACTCCCCGAAGGCCTCGGCCGCAGGCACCACAAACTGCACCGCATCCTGCTCCCTGAGCCCCCAGAGACGCTTTTCCAGTCCCGGCATGAGCTCGTCGCACCCAGCCACAAAGGTGAGCCGAGCCGGAGCTTCCGGGGTGCCCCGGAGCTGTTCCCCGGAATCCAACCACAGACGGTACTCCAAACAGACGTAGTTATCTTTGGCAATGACGGACATATGGTTTTACCTTTAAGCTAATGATATAATCTAAATTATAACGTACGAATCATCTTTTCGTAACCCTTGACCCCTTAAATGATACGCAAAGCCAAGATTAATGAAGTCCCGGAAATCCGCCGGTTCCTGGTAGAGTTCTCCCTGGACGGGGGCATCCTGCCCCGGACCCTGGCCGATCTCTACAGCCAGTTGCGGGATTATTACGTCTACCGGGAGAACCAAGGCCCGATTTTAGGCATCGCCTCCCTACACATCTGCTGGGCCGGCCTTGGTGAAATCCGGTCCGTAGCCGTGACGCCGACCCACCGGGGCCAGAAAATCGCCTCCCGCCTGGTCGAGACCTGCCTGATAGAGGCCAGGACTATTGGCTTGAGCGAAATCTTCCTCCTGACCCTGGTGCCGGAGTTTTTCCAGCGGTTCGGCTTTAAAGTCGTCTCCCGGGAAGACCTGCTTCCCATTGTCTGGGCCGACTGCGTCAACTGCATTAAATTTCCCGACTGCGACGAAATCCCCATGCTCCTGGAACTGGCAGACTCAGGGAATGGAGATTAGCTTGACAGGCTGGGGGCAGTGCGTTATTTTTTCAAGGGAGAGATTTCGTGGCCAGCAGTTAAGATGGACACTGCGGACAGCCCTCGGGCAACTATAAACCACGCCCTCATTCCTCCGGTGGAGCCTGGCTTTATCGGGGTTTTTTATTGGCAGATACGCATATGATCGATCTCTTTTTGAAAAAAGTTTTCGGCAGCAAAAACGACCGGGAACTGAAGCGCATGGCGCCTTTGGTGGACCGGATCACGGCCCTGGAGCCGGAATACCGGGAATTATCCGACGCCCAGCTTCAGGCCAAAACCCCTGAATTCAAAGAGCGCCTGGACAACGGCGAAACCGTTGAGGACTTGCTGCCCGAGGCCTTTGCCGCGGTTCGGGAAGCCTCGGTCCGAGCCCTGGGGATGCGCCCCTTCGATGTCCAAGTCATCGGCGGCATCGTGCTCCACGAAGGCAAGATCGCCGAAATGAAGACCGGCGAAGGCAAAACCCTGGTGGCCACCATGCCCGCCTACCTCAACGCCCTAACCGGCAGAGGGGTCCACATCGTCACCGTGAACGACTACTTGGCCCGCCGGGATACCCAGTGGATGGGCACCATCTACCGCTTCCTGGGGCTCACGGTGGACACCATCGTCCACGGCTTGGACGACGACGAGCGCCGCCGGGCCTATGCCGCGGATATCACTTACGGCACCAATAACGAGTTCGGGTTCGACTATCTTCGGGACAACATGAAATTCTCCCTGGAGGAGTACGTCCAGCGAGATTTCCACTATGCCATCGTGGACGAAGTCGATTCCATCCTCGTTGACGAGGCCCGGACGCCCCTGATCATCTCCGGACCCGCTGAGGAATCCACCCAGCTTTACTACACCCTCAACCAGGTGGCCCGGCAACTGAAGAACGAACAAGACTTCACCGTGGACGAAAAGGCCCGATCCGTCCTCATCACGGAAGCGGGGGTAGCCCACGCCGAAAAACTGGTCAACCTGTCTAATCTCTACGATCCCCGGAACATCGAGGTCCTGCACCACCTCAACGCCGCCTTGAAGGCCCACAACCTGTTTAAACGGGACGTGGACTACATCGTGAAGGATGGCCAGGTGCTCATCGTGGATGAGTTCACCGGCCGTCTCATGCCCGGCAGGCGCTACTCCGACGGCTTGCATCAAGCCTTGGAGGCCAAGGAGGCGGTGAAGATCGAAAACGAAAACCAGACCCTGGCCACCATCACCTTCCAGAACTACTTCCGCATGTACGAAAAACTGGCGGGCATGACCGGCACCGCCGACACCGAAGCCGAGGAGTTCAAGAAGATTTATAAATTGGAAGTCATGGTCATCCCCACCCACAAAAAGATGATCCGGATAGACCACCCCGACTCCATTTATCGGACTGAAGCGGAAAAGTATAACGCGGTGGTGGAGGATATCAGGGATTGCTACCAGCGGGGCCAGCCGGTGCTGGTGGGCACCACCTCCATCGAAAAATCGGAGCATGTGAGCCGCCTCTTGAAGCGGGAAGGCGTCAAGCACGAAGTCCTCAATGCCAAGCAGCACGAAAAAGAAGCCCAGATCGTCGCCCACGCCGGGCAACAGGGCATGGTGACCATCGCCACCAACATGGCCGGCCGGGGCACTGACATCGTCTTGGGCGACGGGGTGGTGGAACGGGGAGGCCTCCACATCTTGGGCACGGAACGCCATGAGTCCCGCCGCATCGACAACCAGTTGCGGGGCCGCTCCGGCCGCCAGGGGGACCCCGGCACCTCCCGGTTCTATCTCTCCCTGGAAGACGACCTCCTGCGCATCTTCGGGTCCGACCGCATCAAGGGCCTCATGGGCCGCTTAGGGATGGATGACGGCGAGCCCATCGAGCACCGTTTGGTGTCCAACGCCATCGAAAAGGCCCAAAAGCGGGTGGAAGGCCATAACTTCGACATCCGCAAACAACTCATCGAATACGACGATGTGATGAACAAGCAGCGCGAGGTGATCTACGCCCAGCGCCGCCAGATTCTGGGCGGCAAATTCCTGGAAGAAGACCTCATGGATATGGCCGCTGAACTGGTGGACGAGATCGTCGCGGAATACACCGCCAATAAGCTGCCGGAGGAGTGGGACCTCAAGGCTTTTGGGGACGCCTTCTACAAACAGTTCGGCTTCCGGGTCCCCCTGGAAAACCTGGATGGCGACCTCAGCGATGTGCTTTACGACCTGGTCAAAGGGCGCTTTGCCGCCAAAAGCCAGGAGGTCGGCCCCGAACTCTTTCAGCAGTTGCAGCAGATGATCATGCTCCAAATCGTGGACAACCACTGGAAAGAGCACCTGCTTTCCATGGACCACCTCCGGGACGGCATCGGCCTGAGGGGCTACGCCCAGGTGGACCCCCTGCGGGAATACCAACGGGAAGGCTATGACATGTTCATGGACCTGATCCACCGCATCCAGGCGGACTCGGTGGGCACCCTGTTCCACCTCCAGGTGCAGCCCCACCATGAACCCCCGCCGGAGGCCCGGCCCAAGGCCACGCCCATGGCCTTCAGCCACGGCGACAGCGCCCCTCCACCCAAGCAGCGCCAGAATAAAAAAGTCGGCCGCAACGATCCCTGCCCCTGCGGCAGCGGCAAAAAATATAAAAAATGCTGCGGGAAGTAGTTTCTTGGGGGAAGGGCAGGGGCTTTCGCCCCTGCCCTTCCCCCAAACCCCCTACCCAACCCCTTACCAAAAATTTAGTGGCACAGGCATCTTGCCTGTGCTTAGTTTTTTTGTCATTCTGAGCGCAGCGATAGCATCTCATCTTGGAGATACCGACATGATCATTCCCGGATTTAAATTCGCCGCCACTGCCGCCAGCATTAAAAAGCCAGGAGTCCTGGATCTCGCCCTGCTGGTAGCGGATGCTCCCGCGGCCGCCGCGGGCGTCTTCACCCGCAATCGGGTCAAAGCTGCGCCGGTGCTCCTTTCCCAGGAACGCCTGGGGAAAGGTTCCGCCCAGGCCATTTTGGTGAATGCCGGCAACGCCAACGCCTGCACCGGCCCCCAAGGCCTGGCGACCGCCCGGGGAACCTGTCAGCGGGCTGCGGAACTGCTCAATATCCCGGAGCGCCTGGTGCTGCCGGCCTCCACCGGGGTCATCGGCGCCCCTTTGCCCGGGGACCGCATCATCCAGGCCCTGCCCCCACTGGTGGCGGACTTGAGCCCCGACGGGTTGGGCGAGGCGGCCCGGGCCATCATGACCACCGACACCCGGCCCAAGGCCTCGCTGGTCCAGGGCACCATTTCCGGCCATAAATTTACCCTGGCCGGCATCGCCAAAGGCTCCGGCATGATCCACCCGGATATGGCGACGCTTTTGGTTTTTATCTTCAGCGATGTCGCAGCTACCGGGAAGGTCTTGAAAACCCTGTTGCGCCAGGCCCTGCCGGTCAGCTTCAATCGCATCACCGTGGACGGCGACACCTCCACCAACGACACCATCCTTTTGCTGGCCAGCGGCCAGGCAGGAAATGCGCCGATTGAGGCCGCCGGCCCGGCCATGAGCGCCCTGGGCGCAGCCTTGAATCAGGTGATGAGCGAGTTGGCCTGGCAGGTGGTGGCCGACGGCGAAGGCGCTCGCCATGTCTATAAAGTAGTCGTTAAAGGTGCGGCCTCCCCGGCTGAAGCCAAAAAGGCCGCCATGACCGTGGCCCTCTCCCCTCTGGTCAAAACCGCCATGGCCGGGGAAGACGTTAATTGGGGCCGGATCATGGCCGCGCTGGGGCGCGCCGGGGCCAAGTTCGATCCGGGACTGGTAGAAATCTCCTTCGGCGCCCATGCCGTCGTTCAAAACGGCCAGGGCTTGGGACCCGAGGCTGAAGCCGGCGCCCAGCACGTCATCAAATCGGGCCCGTTTATGCTGACTATCCACCTGCACGCCGGTGATTTTGGCGATTACTACGACACCTGCGACTATACGGAGGACTACATCCGTATCAATGCCGATTACCGCAGTTGAGGGGAACAGCAGTCATAATCAGTTAACCTCATTCTCCCCCTCCCCCCAACCCCATCCCATCAGGGGAGGGGGAGTGAAAGGGGCTCTATGGAAATTTGGAAAAACCAGCTTTTCTTCGGGGACAACCTGGACATCCTGCGCAGCGGCCGCATCCCCGTGGGCAGCGTGGACCTGATTTATCTGGACCCGCCGTTCAACTCCAACGCCACCTACAACCTCCTCTTTGCCGAAAAGAGCGGCGAGAAGTCCGCGGCCCAGATCACCGCGTTCGAAGACACCTGGCACTGGGGGGAGGAGGCCATGGCCGCCTACGACGACGCCATGAAGCTGGGCGCGCCCCGGTTGGCTGAACTACTCCAGGCGTTACGCGCCTTTTTGGGCCAAAACGATATGATGGCCTACCTCACCATGATGGCCGTGCGCCTGGTGGAACTTCACCGGGTCCTGAAGCCCACCGGGAGTTTGTATCTGCATTGTGATCCTACCGCGAGTCATTATGTGAAATTGCTTTTGGATAGTATTTTTGGTCCTAAAAATTTTCGCAATGAGATTATTTGGAAACGGGCGAACGCTCACAACGACCCGAAGCGATTTGGCCGCATCTCAGATACTATCTTCTATTACAGCAAGACTGATAAGGTTATCTGGAATACCCAGCATACCGATTATCGAGAGGAATACTACGAGAGCCATTTTAAGAAGGATAAAGACGGTCGGTATTACCGGACTGTGCCTCTTGATGCCCCCCGTCATGGGGAAGGTAGCGCAAATCTTATTTATGAATGGAAAGGAAAAATGCCAGCATCAACGCGAACTTGGGCGGTTCGGCGTGAGAGGATGGAACAATACGAGCGCGAGGGGCTTATCCGATACACGAAGGCTAACACTCCCACTCTTTTGCAATATGCTGATAAAATGCCAGGGGTTCCGTTGCAAAACATCTGGACCGACATTCCTCCCGTTAACCCTCAAGCGATTGAACGCCTGGGCTACCCCACCCAAAAACCCGAGGCCCTCCTGGAGCGGATTATCAATGCCTCCAGCAACGAGGGCGATATCGTCCTGGACCCCTTCTGCGGTTGCGGCACCACCATCACGGTGGCGGAACGGCTGCACCGCCGCTGGCTCGGCATCGACATCACCCACCTGGCCATTACTTTGATTAAAAAGCGGCTGCACGATACGTTTAGCCCCGAAGAATTGGCCGAATACGAGGTCATCGGGGAGCCCGCCGACGTTATGGGCGCGGAGGCCCTGGCGGAGACCAACCGCCACCAGTTCGAGTGGTGGGCCCTGGGGCTGGTGGACGCGGCCCCGGCCCAGGACAAGAAAAAAGGCGCGGATAAGGGGGTGGACGGGGTCATCTATTTTAAGGACGATACCGGCGGCGTGCATAAAAAAATAGTCGTCCAGGTGAAAAGCGGCCACGTCAACGCGGCCACGGTGCGGGATTTGAAAGGGGTGCTGGACCGGGAAAAGGCCGCCATTGGCGCGCTGGTCACCCTCAAGCCCCCCACCAAACCCATGAAAGAAGAGGCCGCGGCCGCGGGTTTCTATGTGCCGGAGCATTTTCCGGACCACCGGTTTCCCCGGATTCAGATTCTCACCATCGCCGATCTTTTTGCCGGGAAAAAGCTGGACTATCCCCAGTGGGCGCCCCCGGAGACCTTCAAAAAAGCGGCCCGCCGCCGCAAAGGCCCCACGGATGAAGAACGGCAGGGGGAATTGCTGTGAAACTGCGGTTGTAGGGACGCACCTAAGTGTGCGCTCTGGGGCGGACACGCAGGTTCGCCCCTACAACAAAATTACCTGTATGATCGCAGTCTGGTATCAAGCGGCGGAGACCTGGCGCTGCCTGCTCCGGCCCCGGCGTCGGAGGATCCACTTGGTCACCTCCACCACCGGAAAAATGCTCAAGCCTAATCCGGCAGCAATGAGCCAGTCCTGGAGGTCGAGGGGATACGTATGGAAAAGCCTCGCCAAGGGGGGCCAGTAGATGACCGCCGTCAGCATGATGGTGGAGAGGGTCACACTGATGAGCAACAGGCGGTTGGCAAAGAACCCCACAGTGAAAAGGGAGTGCAGGTCCGAACGGCAATTGAAGGCGTTCACCTGTTCCGCCACGATCAGAGTGACGAACACCATGGTCTGAGCCTGGGCCAGAATCTGGTCTTGCTCCCCCAGCCCATTTGGATCAAAGAGCACGTAATAGGCAAAGAGGGGCAGGAGCATTAAGGTAAGATAGCCTGAGATTACCACCAAAAGTACGGTAACGGAGGGGGAGAAGACCCCCTCTCCGGTGGGCCGGGGCGGGCGGCGCATGATGTCCAGGGCCTTGGGATCCACTCCCAGGGCAAAGGCCGGGAGGCCGTCGGAATCAAGGTTCACCCAGAGAATTTGCAGGGCCAGGAGGGGGAGCGGCAGACCTATAAAAATGGCCCCGGTGAGCACCAGAATCTCGGCGAGGTTGCAGCTCAGCAGGAAGATGAGATACTTTTTGATGTTGTCGAAGATGGCCCGGCCTTCCTCCACGGCGGCCACCAGGGTGGCGAAGTTGTCGTCCGCCAGGATCATCGCCGCGGTCTCCTTGGTAACCTCGGTGCCAGTGATACCCATGGCCACGCCGATATCGGCGCGCTTTAAGGCCGGGGCGTCATTGACGCCGTCCCCGGTCATGGCCACCACCTCACCCTGCTCCTTGAGGATATCCACCAGACGCAGCTTATGTTCCGGGGCTACCCGGGCAAAGACTCGGACCGTTCGGAGAATCTTTTTAAGCTCCGGGTCGCTCAATTTATTGATTTCCGGTCCTGACAGAACCGCTTGGGATTCCATTTTTTTAGTAAGCAGCCCAACCTCACGGGCAATGGCTGCGGCGGTGTCAGGGTGGTCCCCGGTTACCATAATGACCCGGATGCCTGCCTGGTGGCACTGGGCCACGGCCTGACGGGCTTCCGGCCGGGCAGGGTCGATCATCCCCACCAGTCCCACCCAGACCAGGTCTTGGGTAACGCCTTCCTCTTCGAGGTTGGGGACTTCCGCAAAACGCCGGTAAGCCACACCTAAAACCCTGAGGGCCGCATGGGCCATATCCGCGGCCTGATTCCGCACGGCCTCCTGGACCTCCGGCGTCATGGCCTGCTCGCCTGCCTCCGTCAGCATGTGCTGAGCTCGGGTCAGCAGGCTTTCCGGCGCCCCTTTGACGCACATCAGGATACGGTCCCCCTCCTGATGAAAGGTGCTCATGCGCTTGGCTTCCGAAGTGAAGGGAATCTCTGCCACTCGGGGCAATTCCCGGCGCAGCCCCTCGGGGTCGATCCCCGCCTTCCGGCCCAGCACCAAAAGCGCCCCTTCGGTTGGGTCGCCCCGCACCACCCAGTGACCGTCAATCTCTTCCAGTGCGGCGTCATTGCACAACATGGCGATGCGAGCCGCCCAGGCCGCCACCGGGTGGTCCCCGGGATTGATCTCAGCGCCGCCGGCTTGAAAAGAACCCGCCGGCTCATAACCGGACCCTGCCACCTCAATCGTCTCGCCATCCAGAAAGAGCCGCCGCACCGTCATCTCATTTTTGGTCAGGGTGCCGGTCTTGTCGGTACAGATCACGGTGGTGCAGCCCATGGTCTCCACCGCGGGCAGGCGCTTGACAATGGCATTCCGCCGGGCCATGCGGGTGGTGCCGATGGCCAGGGCCCCGGTAACCACTGCCGGGAGCGACTCCGGCACTGCGGCCACTGCCAGGCTGATCCCCCAAATCAGCATCTCCAGCCAGCTATGCCCCCGGAATACTCCCAGGATTGAGGCCCCCACCGCCACCACCAGGCAAATAACGCCCAACACCCTACCGATGGTGACCATCCGGGATTCCAGAGGGGTCTTTTCTTCAACCACTCCCTCCAGCATGCGGGCAATCTTCCCGAACTCGGTGCCCATGCCGGTATCGGTAACCACGGCTTGCCCCCGGCCATACGTGATCACCGTGCCCCCGAAAACCATGCACTTCCGGTCGGCCACGGCTACTTCGGGATCGGCCACAGGAGCCAAATTCTTGCCCGCCGCGGTGGACTCTCCGGTCAGGAGCGCCTCGTCCGCCTTCAGATTGATCTCTCTTACCAGGCGGGCGTCCGCGGCCACGCGGTCGCCGGTATGCAAAACCAGCACATCCCCGGGCACCACTTCCCGGGCAGGGATGTCCAACTCGCGGCCTTCCCGGACTACGACAGCCGTCGGCGCCGCCAATTTGGCCAGGGCGGCCGCAGCCTTTTCCGCCCGGTATTCCTGGACAAAACCCAGCACCACGCAGGCCAGCACAATAACCAGAATAACCCAGGCATCCAGGCGTTCCCCTAAGAGAAAAGAGATCACCGTGGCCACCAGGAGGATGAGGATCAAGAGATTGCTAAACTGCCGCAGAAGGATGCGCCAGGCAGAAATTTTCTTGCCTGCGGTCAGCTCGTTGGGCCCGTAACGCTCCAGGCGCTCCTGGGCCGCAATGTCACTCAACCCCTGGGGACCGGTCTCTAAAGCCGCGTAGACCTGTTCCGGAGTGAGGGTATGGAAATGGCGGAGTTCCGTCGACATAGCGGGAGCCTTGTGGTCTGGAATAATAAATTTCCGGGGGATTGGCTTAACCGCGCCTGCGAGGGCGGGATCTCCCCCCCCTTTTCCCCCTCGTTCCCAAGGGAAAAAGGCAGTTTAACACACCATCTTTAAGCTTAGATAGGTATTCTATCCTCGAACCTGCACCAGGCCAAGGGAAAAAAGCCCTCCGCTTGCATCTTGCCCCCCAAGGTCTTACTATCAAAAATTAAGCGATCGAGGGAACCAGCCTGCCGCCATCACGCGAAGAAGGAGACGCCATGGATTATAAAGCTGCCGCTGCCCAATTGAAAGAGACTATGCGCCTGAAGACCGAGCCCTTTGGAGTCTCCTTTTTCAAAGACCCCGCCGAGCTCCCGGCCAAGACGCGTCAGCCTTCCAAGGTTTTCGGCAAGAGAGTGACCATCTGCCAGGGAGTAACCATGGCGCGGGTGTATGGCTGGCCCGTGGGACTGACCCAAGAAGACCTCATCTGCGTGCCCGGCATGTTGGTCTTCGGCTTTACTCCGGCCGCTGACCCCATTATGGAACTGGGGCAACTCTTTTGTGAGGTCGGGTTTCACCAAGACCTGGGTCCGGCCCTCAAAGAGGTGGAAGCCCTGCCCCACTTCGGACCTCAGGAAGTAGGCGCCATTTATCTCTGCCCCCTGGAGCGCCTCACCCTGGACCCGGAAGTCGTGGTAGTCTATGGCAACCCGGCCCAGCTCATGCGGCTCATCCAGGCGGCCACCTTCAGCCTGGGAGCGCGGGTTACCGGCGAATTCGGCGGCAAGGTGGAATGCAGCTCTTATCTTATCGCCCCCTACCGTACCGGCGCCTTTCGGGTCGTCATTCCTGGCATGGGCGATCGCATCTTTTCCATGACTCAGGATGACGAGATGGTGGTGGCCTTTCCCGGCAAGTTCCTGGAAGGCCTGTTGGTGGGGCTGAAAGACGCCGGCAAAAAGATTGGAGCCCGTTACCCCGTGACGTTTTACCAGAACTTCTCCCCCAGTTTCCCGCCCGCCTATGAAGAGCGAGCCAAAAAGTGGGGGATTTTGTAAGACCATTCTGCCCTCATCCTTGCTTCCGCGCTTCGCGAGGAGAAAACCAATGTCACCGGTGCTTTTGATCAATCCGTTCGAAGTACCCAAAGGCAAGGAGGATAAATGTCTGGTGTTCTGGGAAAAGGCGGCCGCATATATGAGACGGCAACCAGGTTTTATTTCCACACGTCTACATAGAGCCATCTCGCCGGAGGCAAGGTTTTACTTCATCAACATCGCAGAATGGGAGTCGGCGGAACACTTTCAAAAGGCTATCGGCAGCACAGAGTTTCAGCAGTTGATTGAACCCTATATGGAGATATGCCCCCATTACCCTGGATTGTATGAGATCGTAAGAACCTAGATTTCCCTTTTTCCCTAGGTATCTGATTAATGCGCGAAACTCAGCCCCAATTCCGCCCCATCGCCCTCCGGGTCCTGAATGAGCGCTACCTGCGCCGGGACCCCGAGGGCCGGATCATAGAGACCCCCGAGGGCCTGTTTCGCCGCGTGGCCCAGACCGTGGCCGCGGCGGAAGCGCACTACAGCGGCCCTGAACCCGCGGCCCGCCAGGCTGAGGCCTTCTATGCCGCCATGACCTCCCTGAAATTTCTCCCCAACACCCCGACCCTGATGAACGCCGGTCTGCCCCGGGGCCAGTTGGCCACCTGCTTCGTCATTCCCATCGCCGATGACATGCGGAGCATCCTGGAGGGCGTCCGGGACATGGCGCTGATCCATCAGACCGGCGGCGGCACTGGCTTCAATTTCAGCCACCTGCGTCCTCGGGGCGACCAGGTCCGCAGCACCGGCCGGGTGGCCTCGGGCCCGGTGGGTTTCATGCGCATCTTTGACACCGCCACGGAAGTGGTAAAACAGGGCGGCCGCCGCCGGGGCGCCAACATGGGCATCCTCCGGGTGGACCACCCGGATATTCTGGAGTTTATCACCGCCAAGGGCGACCAGGGGATGCTCGCCAACTTTAACCTGTCCGTGGCCGTTACCGACGACTTCATGCATCGGGTCGAGGCCGACGAAACCTATCCCCTGATCAACCCCCGGACCGCCCAGGAAGTGCGGCGGCTGAAAGCGCAAGAGGTTTTCGATCTCATCTGCGGCGCGGCGCTGACCACCGGCGACCCCGGACTGGTTTTCATGGACGCCATCGAGCGGGCCAACCCCACCCCGGAGATCGGTCCCCTTGAAGCCACCAACCCTTGCGGCGAGCAGCCCCTTTTGGCCTATGAAGCCTGCAACCTGGGCTCCATCAATCTGGCCGCTCTGGTAAATGAAGGAAAACTGGATTGGGACGAATTGGACCGGCTGGTCGCCCTGGGCGTGAGTTTCCTGGACAACGTCATCGACCAGAGCCACTACCCCCTGCCTCAGATCATTGCCATCGTCCACGCCAACCGCAAGATTGGCCTGGGGGTCATGGGGCTGGCGGATATGTTCATCAAGCTGGGGATCGCCTACGACTCCCCGGAAGCCTTGGATTTGGCCGAACAGATTATGGCCCGCATCCAGGACCGGGCCGTGGCCCAATCCCAGGCCCTGGCCCGAGAGCGGGGTCCCTTCCCCAATTTTCCCTGGAGCCGCTGGCAGCAACAGGGCCAGCCTCCCCGGCGTCATGCCACCGTCACCACCATCGCCCCCACCGGCACCATCAGCATTATCGCCGGGGCCTCCAGCGGCATCGAGCCCCTGTTCGCGGTGGCCTACCGCCGCCGGGCCTTGGAGGGCGAAGAGTTTGAGGAAGTCCACCCCCTGTTCCTGGAAAAACTGCGCCAGGCGGGCCTTTCGGTAGACGAGTGGGTACCCCGAGTCCTGGCCTCCGGGCGGGTGCGCCCCCTGTCCGGGCTCCCCGAGGACATCCGCCGGCTTTTTCCCACCACCTTTGAAGTGAGTGTGGCGAATCAGGTTAACATGCAGGCTGCGTTTCAGCGCCACGTGGAAAACGCGGTATCCAAGACCATCAACCTGGCCCCGGAGGCCACCCGGGCGGATGTGGCCGCCGCCTTTCGCCTGGCGCATCAAGCGGGGCTGAAAGGCATCACCGTTTACCGATACGGCTCCAAACCCGGGCAGGTTCTCAGTCTGCCCTCCGGCGCCGAGGGCCTGACCCTGTCCCATGAATTTGCCGAGGAATGCCGCCTCTGTTCCGTGTGAACCATACTTTAGATTAATGTATAATAGTCGCTAACCAATGACAGGAGGATCGCAAAGCCATGCAGCGTGTGCCATATTTACCTTTAGTCTTCCTTATTGTGCTCCTGCTCCCGGGCTTGTGTCCGGCACAAGACATCCAAAGCTACATCGACCAGGGGATCAGGAACAGCCAGGCGGGCCACTACGACCAAGCCCTCCAGGCGTTTGACCAAGCCTTGAAACTTAAACCCAATGACCCGGCCCTCATCACGTATAAAGGCATCGTCTATTATGCCAAGGGTAATAACGCCAAGGCCGTGCAGTTGTTCGAAGAGGCCATCAAGCTGAACCCCAACTTCGCCCGGGCCTATTACCAGCGAGGCATGGTCTACCAGTCCCAGGAGAAGTATAAAGAAGCCGTGCCCGACCTGGAGAAGGCCAAGAGCCTCGGTTACGGGGTGGACCCGGACTTCATCAACATGATGAAGCGCAGGGCCGCGGAGAAGTAAAGCAGGCGGGATCTGCGGCCGCAACCTCCAGAAAGCCTAAGTGCCGTTTTGCATAAATACGGTAACGTCATACCCCCTCTTGTATCCTGTAACTAAGGGGTGCTATGCCTGGTTGAGGATAAGCGTCCAGGGGGGGGACCCTTTCCAGCCATTTTTAGCCTAGCCAAAGCCCTCCATAAAAAAGGCACGGACCTTGCGCCCATGCCTTTTTACTACCCTTTGCGCCTTTCCCTCATATCAAATCACTTTATGCAGCGGGTACTCCACGATACCCTGGGCCCCCGCCCGGATGAGTTGGGGGATCAGGGTCCGCACCTCTCCCTGGTTCACCACCACCTCCACCGAATACCAATCGGTCTCGTAGAGGCTGGCGATGGTGGGGGCCAGCAGGCTGGGGAGCAGGGCGATGATGTCTTTCAGTTGCTTCTCCGGGATATTCATCTTCAGGCCCACCATGCGTTCGGCCCTCAGAGCGCCCAATAAGAGCAGGGTGAGATTCTCCATCTTCTCCCGCTTAGCGGCGTCTGAGTCCCACACCTGGGTGTTAGCGATAAACTGGGTGTTGCTCTGGAAAAGTTCGTGGATGATCTTGAGGCCGTGGGCCTTGATGGTGCTGCCGGTCTCGGTGACCTCCACGATGGCGTCGGCCAGCCCCGCGGCCACCTTGGCCTCAGTGGCTCCCCAGGAGAACTCCACCTTGACCGGGATCTGGCGCTTTTCGAAATAGCGCCGGGTATAGTTCACCAGTTCGGTGGCGATCTTTTTGCCCCCCAGGTCCCTGAGGCTGCGGATCTCCGAGTCCGCCGGCACCGCCAGCACCCAGCGCACCGGGTTGAGGCTGGCCTTGGAGTACATCAGGTCCGCCACCACCGTGACCTGGGAGTCGTTCTCCATGGTCCAGTCCTTGCCAGTGATGCCGCAGTCCAGGGTGCCGTTTTCTATATAACGGCTCATCTCCTGGGCCCGGCACATGGAACAGGTAATCTCCGGGTCGTCGATATCGGGAAAATAACTCCGGCCATTGACCTGAATATGCCACCCGGACCGCCGGAAGAGTTCGATGGTCGCTTTCTCCAGACTGCCCTTAGGGATGCCCAACCTGAGCTTATCCACCCCCATATACCTCCTTGGGATCAAAGACCGGGGCGCCCACCACCTGCCAGTCCGCCCCCTGGCGCCGACGGTGGAAGCAGCTCCGGTGCCCGGTATGGCAGGCGGCCCCTCCCACCTGCTCCACCTTCAGGAGCACCGTGTCCTGATCGCAATCCAGGTAGATTTCCTGAACCCGCTGCACGTTCCCGGAGGTGTCGCCTTTGTGCCAGATCTTATTGCGGGTGCGGCTGTAATAATGGGCCTCGCCGGTGGCCAGGGTGCGATCCCAGGCTTCCGGGTTCATGAACGCCAGCATCAGCACTTCGCCCGTGGCCGCGTCCTGGACGATGGCCGGCAGCAGGCCCCCCATTTTGTCGAAATCCAGCATCACTATCTCGTTCATAACCTAAAATAATTACCCTTTTTTATGCAAATCCGCAAGCCGGGATGATACATTATCGATAGGAGACCCCACTCCATGAGCAAAATTATCCCCTACGCAGCCTTAGTGCGTCAGCAGCAAGTGAGCTTTCTCCGGCATAAGAACCGGGAATACCGGGAACGGGAAGACTACCTGCTTAAACTGCGCCAGATGCTTTTTCAGATAGAGGCCCAGATGCGCCAGGCGGAGTTCCAACAATTGGACGTGTTTCAGGAACTGGCGGCCCACTTCAAGGTCCCCCTGCCCTTTCCTGATCTGGGTGACCGGGTGGCACTCCAAGAAATTTTCATCTCCCATCCCTTTCTGGTCGCTTTGAAAGAGTTTTTCGCCGACCGCCTTACGGCCGAAGAGTGCTTTGAGAAAATTGCAGCCTTACAGGAGCCCGGCTCACCCCAGGAGGCTTAAGCCCGGACATCCCCACCCAGACAGCAAACCAAGTGGAGTGGGGAGAGGAACGAGCCTCCGGCGATAGCGGCGTTCAGGCGGGTCGGGAGGCTTACGCCCCCCAAAAAAATGACTGGCCAGGTGGGGGAGGAACCCGGCCAGTCGGTGAAAGGAGAAAATGGTATATGAACTTTGATTAAGGGGGGGATGTGGGTTCCTTAATAGCGTCCATATCCGCTTTTATTATATGCAGAAAACATGCCAGCAACCAACAAACCTTATTTTTTCAATAAATCTAATATGTTATATTTTTGCCGCTCTCCTGCCGGTTCAATTATTTATACTGAATTATAAACAGACGGAGGCTTCTTTATTATAACTTATTGAAATTACCGACCTATTATGCTTACCTGCACTGAATTCAATTTTTTGTTCTGCCTTTCCCTCAGGGCTGGGAGAGGGATGGTAATGAACTATACCCTTAAAAACCTCCTTCGAGCCTGGAGGACTTATAAAGACTTTATTCAGATAGCGCACCATTTAGGTCAAAATAATATGAAATCCCGGCTGCTTTGAGGTTGGAACAGGGGCGGATTAGGGCTTTCCTCCCGGAGCATCGCCGGTTATACTAAAATCGTTATATCGGCCGGGGGGACCGCACTGGCCTAAAATAAAGATAACTGCAGAATGAGGAATACTGACCTTGCCTAAAGTAGCGGGGGCAACCCCGGAAAAAGCGGCTGCCGGGAATGGCGCCTTTTGCATCTGGTTCATGGGACTCAGCGCCTCGGGAAAAACCACCTTGGCCCGGCTGCTGGGTGCGGCGCTGGAGGAACGGGGTTTCAGCATCGCCATCCTGGACGGGGATATCGTGCGGACTTCCCTGAGCCGGGGCTTGGGTTTCAGCCGGGAGGACCGGGAGACCAACCTGCGGCGCATCGCCACGCAGGCTCAGAGGCTGGTCCGCCAACAAATAATCACCATTGTGGCGGCCATATGCCCCTACCACGACATTCGGGAAGAAGTTCGGTCCACCATCGGCGACTTTGTCGAAATCTACGTCAACTGCCCTCTGGAAGTCTGCATCAGCCGGGATCCCAAGGGCCTCTATCAAAAAGCCCTGGCCGGAGAAATTCGGCATTTTACCGGAATCGACGATGTCTTTGAAACCCCGGTGCACCCGGACCTCGAAGTTGTGACCGACGCCGAAACCCCCGAGGAAAGCCTGGCCCGGATCCTTTGCGGTCTGGAGGGGCTGCGGCGCCTCTCCGCGGGAGCCGTTGTCCCTGGAAAGCAGGAAGACAAAAAGTTGGCGGACCTCCAAGCCTCCTCGGCTATCCCCTGAGCCTTCCTCCCCCATAATATACTTGCAACTCAGTTGATTTTCGAGTACAAGATTCCCATGAGTGATCGTTGCAATTTCCCCCAGTGGCTGGCCCAGCGGGGTCTGAGGTCCACCCCGGTGCGTTTGGCAGTCCTGGAGATTTTGGGGGAGGCCCCCCGAGCCCTCCGGGCCCAGGAGATTTTAGAGCTCATCCGGTCCCGGCGTCGGGTGAATAAGGTCACCGTGTACCGCGTCCTGGAAGACTTTACCAATCGGGGTATGGTCCGCAAGCTCTCCCTGGAGGGCCGGGTGAACCATTTCGAGCTGGCCTGCGAACATCACCCGCCTCATCCCCATTTCCAATGCCAGGCCTGCCGGGAAGTCCAGTGTCTGGAGCCGGTGGCCCTCAGCAAGATGTGGACCGAGTTGCGGGGGCCGGTGGGCAACCGGGCCGATCATATCGATATCAAAATTGAAGGACTCTGTCACAAATGCCGAGAGGTGAACTGAGCCGGGCGGTGTAGGCCGCTTGTCCTGGAAGCGCAGCCTTTAGCACAAGCCGGGCCGGGCCAGACGCCGGTATGCGGCATTTCAGAGCAACTCGGTTGCACAGGCCCCAGGCCTCGACCGCCAGACGGTCCAGATACTTCCGGCCCTTAGTCCAGACCAATGCATGACTATCCTAACCATTTCGATACAGCTGATCATATGGAAGGTACTGTGCCGGAATGCCCGGCGCCTTCGAGACGCCTGGTATCTCCACTCGGTTGGAGTATCGCCGGCCGCCTGATCTGGGCCAGCGCGGCCTCGGCACTCCTGTGGCTCTCGGTAGCCTGGGCCATTGGGCTCTTATCTTAGAGGCCGCCGATGGATACCATTACTCTCTATGATCTTACCCTGGGTTATGACGGGCATCCCGCAGTGCACCATCTCTCCGGCGTTTTCGAAGCGGGATCGATGACCGCGGTGGTCGGGCCCAACGGCTCAGGCAAAAGCACCCTGCTGAAAGGTATTACCGGCATCCTCCGTCCGCTGGGCGGTCGCATTGACCGCGGCAGCCTGAGGACTTACCAGTTGGCTTACCTGCCGCAGCAGGCGGAGATTGACCGGAGTTTCCCGATAACCGTTCTGGACACCGTGGCCTTCGGGTTCTGGCAGCGCATCGGCATGTTCGGCGGGATTAAGAAAGAACAGTGGCAGCAGGCTCGACAAGCCCTGGCCGCCGTAGGCCTGGATGGTTTCGAGCACCGGCCCATCGGCAATCTGTCGGCCGGACAGTTCCAGCGAGTTCTGTTCGCCCGCCTGCTGCTCCAGGATTGTCCCGTCATTCTTCTGGATGAGCCCTTCACCGCGATTGATGCCCGGACCACGACCGACCTCCTCGCCTTAATCCACCGCTGGCACACCGAGAACCGTCTGATTATCGCAGTGTTGCATGACCTCGACCAGGTACGCGCCTTATTCCCCAAAACCCTGATGATCGCCCGCGAACCCATCGGTTGGGGAGACACGGGGGTAATCCTTACTGCCGAAAACCTGCAGCGCGCCCGCCGGATGTCCGAAGCCTGGGACGAGGCGGCACAAGTTTGTCGCATCAGCGCCTTATGACCCATCTCTTCGACCTCTTCCTGGCTCCCTTCCTGGACTTCATCTTTATGCGCCACGCCTTGGTCGCCTGCCTGGCGCTGGCCCTGGGGTGCGGCCCCGTCGGCGTCCTCCTGGTCCTCAAGCGCATGAGCCTGGTAGGGGATGCCCTGTCCCATGCGGTGCTGCCGGGTGTGGCGATCGGTTTTCTGGTTTCCGGCCTCTCCCTTTACGCCATGACCCTGGGAGGGATCGTCGCCGGCCTGGCCGTAGCCCTGGTAGCCGGGGCGGTGGCGCGCTTCACTCTCATCCAAGAGGATGCCAGCTTTGCCGCAATTTATCTGATGTCGCTGGCCTTGGGGGTCCTCATCGTCTCCCTGCGCGGCAGCAACATCGACCTCATCCACGTGCTTTTCGGCACCATTCTGGCGGTGGATGATGCCGACTTGATCCTGGTGGCATCCATTACTTCCATCACCCTTTTTACCCTGGCGCTGATCTACCGGGCCCTCATCGTGGAATGCTTCGACCCGGGATATTTGCGGTCCGTCGGCGGGTGGGGGGCGACGATGCATTTCATCTTTTTGGTCCTCGTAGTCCTTAACCTGGTGGCCGGATTCCGGGCCTTGGGAACCCTAATGGCTGTGGGTCTGATGATGGTGCCGGCTGCCGCCTCCCGCTTGTGGGCCAGACAGGCCTGGTCCATGGCTTTGGTGGCGGTGTTCATCGCCATGCTGTCCGGCTATGCCGGCCTGCTGCTTTCCTTCCATTTCAACCTGCCTTCCGGGCCTGCCATCATCCTGACCGCGGGATTGTGCTATTTTTTTTCCGTTATCTTCGGAGCCCACGGCAGTATCTACAGCCGCCGCACACCGGGCCTCCATCTGCGAGGCTGAACCCCAACCCCAGGAGGAAAGATTATGCCGGTCATGAGCCGGATTGTCCTGCTCTTTTTGGTCCTGATCATAGCCGGGGGCGCACCCGCAGCCCGAGCCGAACAAAAGCTGAAGGTGATCGCCAGTTTTAGCATTCTCGGCGATATGACCAAAAATGTCGGCGGCGATAGGGTGGAAGTCGCCACCCTGGTCGGTCCCAATGGCGATGCCCATGTCTATGAGCCCTCCCCTTCCGATGCCAAAAATGTAAGCACCGCTGATCTGGTCATCGTCAACGGCTTGGGGTTGGAGGGCTGGATGGAGCGCCTCATCAAAACTTCGGGGTATAAAGGCCCGGTGGTGGTGGCGACCCAAGGCATTAAACCTCGGGAGATGACTGAAGAGGAAAAAGAGGAACACGGACATGGCGCCAAGCATGGGCATAAGATTGATCCCCATGCCTGGCAGAATCCGGCCAACGGCCAGATCTATGTAGATAACATCGCCAAGGGGCTGAGTGCGGTGGACCCGGCGGGAGCGTCCGTCTATCAAGCCAATGCCGCCGCCTATCAGGCCAAACTCGCAGAATTGGGCAAGTGGGTGAAGACCGAATTCGCCGACATACCTAAACCGAAACGGCGCCTGATCACTTCCCATGACGCTTTTGGTTATCTTGGCGCAGCCTACGGCGTCACCATTCTTTCTCCCATGGGCGTCAGTACCGAAAGCGAACCCTCCGCCGGTGGCGTCGCCAAGCTCATCAAGCAAATCCGTCGAGAAAAGATCACCGCGGTCTTCATCGAGAACGTCAGCGATCCGCGCCTGGTGGAACAAATTGGCAAGGAGAGTGGCGTGACCTTGGGGGGAGAGCTTTATTCAGACGCTCTGTCAAAGCCCGATGCGCCGGCTCCCACCTATATCGATATGTTTAAGAATAACGTCACCAAGATGATCGCGGCCATGCGGAGAGGCTTATAGGATAAAGGCCCGCCGAGCAATCCTGGGGGGGGGTATCGCATCGTCCCGGTGCCAGCTCTGAGCTGCCTCCTAACCCTGTAGGCCCCAGCCTTTGTGTGACTCCGGTTCTTTGCCGTTTCTGGGTCAATGGCGATTATCCTGCCGGATTTTCAGAGCGCCGGTGGACGCATTAATCCCTTCAGGGAGCGCCACGGCCTGAAAAATCCGGTTGGCGGTTCGAGCCATTGGTCCGTTCCAGAAACCTGACCAGGCGGCTGACGGCGTCATTATAAGGGGTTGGTACCCCCACGGCCTCGCCATAACGGCAGATGGCGCCATTCAAGGCCTCAATTTCGGTGCGGCGGCCGGCTTGCAAATCCTGCCACATGGAGGGCCAGTGCTCCGCGGTGGCGGGAACCAGATTCTCCATGAAAAACTTGAAATAGGAGGCGGCATCCGCGTAGCCGAGCTTAACATTCCGGGCTGTGCCTACCCGGTAAATCTCCTCGATGATCAACCGCATGAGTTCGCGGGTATGGGGGTCCTTCCCCAAGGACCCGTAAGGTACCGCAAGGATCGCTCCCAGGGGATTCAAGGCGCAGTTATAGAGAACTTTTCCCCAAAGGTGGGTCAGGATATCATCCACCTGGCGGGTGGGGATGCCGGCCTGATTCAGATCCTCAACGGCTTGGGCCAGGGTTTGATGCGGATATTCGGCTGCGACGGCACCCATCAGGACCGGCTCCGCATACACCGTGACCCTGACCAGCCCCGGGCGCATGACTTGAGCCCCAAAAATGACCCGGGCCCCGATGGTGCGGTCCGGCCTGAACTCCTGGGCGATGATTTCTAAATTCCCCAAGCCGTTTTGTACGGACACGATAAGACCCTGGGGGGCCAACAGACCGGTGACCCGGCGGCAGGCCTCTTGCGTATCAAACGATTTGACGCAGAGGAGAATGACATCGTACCGCCCTGATGGAGCTGAGTGGCTGGGTACGGGCCCCAGGGAAAATTCGCCCCAGATCCCGTCAATGGTCAAACCTTGGGCGGTAATGTGCTCAAAATGGGGACCCCGGCCCATGAAGCTCACCGACTGCCCGCTATGCTGTAAAAGGCCGCCAAACACCGAACCCAGAGCCCCCGCTCCCACTATCAGATAGCGCATAAGAATAGCGGTTCGGTTATCAGGTGATTGTGAAAGTTATCAAGAACATGATAATCTAAAATCAAGGTTGATAAATTCCCGTGAGTACCCCGCGCCAGGCCATGAAAGAGCTTCTGGCGGAGCAGCCATACTCCAGCCTGGAGTTGTCGCAACTTCTGTCTCTCTCAGAAAAAGAGGTCTTGGAGCATTTGTCCCATCTCGCCCGGACCATAGGCCCCGGCCTGCATTTTCAGATCATCCCCGCAGTGTGCAAGCATTGTGGCTTTGTCTTCAAAAAACGCAACCGCCTCACCCGTCCCAGCCGCTGCCCCCTTTGCCAACATGAATCCATCAGCCGGCCGCGCTTTAAGTTGGTTAAAAAGTAACTCCTTTGCGTTCTTTGGGCCTTGGCGAGAGACATAATCTCACGCCAAGACGCCAAGTCTATTCCACCGTCACGCTCTTGGCCAGGTTCCGGGGCTGGTCCACGTCGGTGCCCCTGAGGTCGGCGATATGGTAGGCCAGTAGTTGCAGCGGGATTACCAGAACAATGGGCGACAACTCCAGGGGGACCTGGGGCACGGAAATGACGCTTTCCACCCGTTCCCACACCTGATAGTTGTCCACCTCAGTGAGGGCGATGATCCGCC
>DZCR01000073.1 GCA_022736495.1 Desulfobacca acetoxidans | reverse complement strand
TTTCCATGTATTCTTCCTCAAGGCTGAAATGATGGTTCACATACATGGCCAGAAAAGCAACGGTATAGCGGAAAAGGTTCTCATCCTTTTTATGGAGCCTGGCCTCCTTGATTTTCTGAAACAGATCAATAAGCTGCTTGTGCTGAAAGTCCTGCCACACCACTCCGGTTTCATATTTTGCATCCAACGGCATATTCCCTCCTGACGGCGTTAACAAACAAAAATTTCATAAGCGCATGGGAACATCCTACTAAAACTTCAGTCAAAACTCAATATTCAGTTTTAGGCGTATCAATTATCCCTTATCCGCAAAAAGACAGGATGGCCGCTTTCGGCGGGCGGTCGAAAAACACCCCGGAATCCGGTCCGAAATCCGGGTGCATGCCCCGGATGAAAAGATAGAGCACCCCGCCGAAATGGGTGTCATAGGCATAGGAAGCCGTCCGGGATTCAAGATATTTGTGCAGGGCGGCCGTGTAGAGGTAGTATTGCAGGAAATAATGATGCTCCGCCATGGCCTCGGTCATGCTCTGCGCTGAATAGTGACCATAGGTATCCCCCAGAAAATTGGTTTTGTAATCCAGGATATACCATTTCCCCTGGTGCCGGATCACAAGATCGATGAAGCCCTTCATGAATCCCTGGAATTCATCCGGCGAAAGCCGGGATAGATGTTTTGCATAGTCTTTTGCCGGGGGAGCCGAGGCTTCAAAGGCTTTTTTCAGGGATGCCGTCCCAAAGGGCATGACCGGGAAAACAAATTCCATTTCATTGATCCGGTCCTGATTTTTGATATCCTTGAGGCAGAACCCGTCCGGGCCTTGGATGAGTTTTGTCGCAATCACCTCTTGAATACTTTGCGTTGCCGTCTCAAGAAGTCCGGGGCTTGAAAGACCGGCCCGCCCCGCCTTTTTTTGAACCAGTTCCGGGATTGCTTCCGGCCCTCCTGCAAAATCAAGACTTTCAAATATGGAATGAAAAAAATCCCCGGTTCCGGCCCCCTTGGGAAAAAGGGCCAGGGTCACCGGTCTTGATTCTTCCCCCGGAACCATGACGGCGCGGTCTTCGGGCATTTCACGGGGGGATGCATGGGTCAGGGATGAAAAGCTGGACATCCGCCAGGCCGGTGTGATCCTTCCATGGACCTGCCTTGCAGACAGCCCATGGGTTTCCGGGGCCGGAGCCAGGTACCGGCCCCCGGATTCACGGCTGAACATCTCCAGCAGGATGCCCTGCCCCGGATCAGCCGAAAGCCCCTCCAGATCCCTGATCATGTCCGGGTCCGTGCCGCACCCCCCGGGATGCAGAAGGGAGCCGAGAGCCGAGGTATCAACGGATTTGAATCCCCCCCAGATGATCCTGCAAAGGGCCGATGCCCGGGTCAGGGCCACATAGAGGAGCCGCCTTTGCTCTGCCCTGTCCTCTATTTCAAAGCAGGACCGGGCCCTTTCCATGTCTTCTGATCCCAGGTCCAGGGTCAGGTCATGATTTTTTTCAGGATCATGGAACAGGATATTTTCCCGGGAAGGCTGCCTCGCCCCTTCCCAGAGAAAGGGAAGATAGACCACCGGGTATTCAAGACCCTTGCTTTTGTGAAGGGTGACAATGGCCACGGCTTTTTTATCGCTTTCCAGCCTGAGTTCATCGGCGGATTCGTCCCGAACCTCCCCGGACAGTTGCCGGCCGTACCACTTCAGCAAATAATGGGGTGAAAACCGATGCTCCAGGCAGGCCTGGGAAACCAGCTCCGAAAGGTGATAAAAATTGGTCAGCCCCCTTTCGTCCGGACCGGCCTCTTTTTTTAAAAAGGCCGCTTCGGAATGGAACAAGGCCATGATCATGGATACAAAGCCCCGTGTTTCCCAGAGGGTCCGGTAATACATGAACCGGTCCCGCCACTCCGAAACCCGGTTTTCCTCCTGATCCAGGGCCATAATATCCCGTGATGAAAAGCCGAAGACCGATGTACAGAGGGCGGCCAGGAGGCTGCCCGTGTTCTCGGGCCGGTGCACAGCCCAGAGGATGTCATGGAGATCCAGGGCCTCTTGGGAATCGAAAACAGAGCCGGTTTTGGAAAGATAGGACGGTATTCCTTTTAAAGACAAGGCCCTTTGCACCTGTTCCGCCTGGACATTGGTCCGGACCAGGACCGCCATATCGCCGGGGCTGACGGCCCTGGGGGCCGATTCCTTATCTTTCCTGTCCAGAAGGCGCTTCCCGGATTGGAGAAGGGACAGGATGTCCCGGGCCACGGCCTCGGGCACTAATTTTTCCGCAATCTCCTTGCTGATATACCCGTCCTTGTCCGGGACCCTGTTTTCTCTTTCCATGAAACAGAACTGAAGCGGGGGAACGGCCCTGCCTTCTTCCGTTAAAAGATCCCCGGCCGCCCCGGGGGTCCCGACCTCTAAAAAGGAAATGTCCCGGTAAAGGAAGGGGTTTTCAACTGCCGTAAAAATCCTGTTCACGGCCTTGACCAGCAGCGGCGAAGACCGGTAATTTTTTTCAAGGGTAAATTTCTGCTCGCTTTGGGCCGAGGCTTTCAGATAAGCAAAGATATCCCCTCCCCTGAATCCGTAGATGGCCTGCTTGGGATCTCCGATCATGAAAAAGGGGGTGCCCGGAGTTAAAAAAAGCCGTGAAAAAATATCATACTGGGCCGGGTCCGTATCCTGGAATTCATCGATGAGGCAGGCGGACCAGGTCTGCCGGACGGCGCTCTGAAGGGTTTCCGCCCCCTCGCCTTCCAGGGCCAGAGCCAAATCGTTGATGAGATCATCAAAAAAACAGAGGCCTTGGGACTGCTTCATTCTGTCCAGCTCGGCGCTGAAAAAGGCCAGGAAGTCGATTTTAAGACGGATGAGGCTTGTTTCAAAGTCCCGATGAAAATGAAGCAGGTCTTCACAGAGATCAAAAAACCCGTGTTCCGGCGGAATTTCTCCGGGTTTGGTTTTCTCCGCCATCCGGGTCCGGGTGAATTTATAGAGACCGTCCCCGTCCCCGGTCATGTCGAACAGGGCGAGATCTCCCTCCTGCTCAAGTTTTTGGCGGGCCTGGGAAAGCCAGGCCGGGACATTTCGTTTGGTATAGCTGCGTTTGTCCAGGCCGGTGTGATTCAGGATAAGATCACAGACCTCCTTTTCCCGGCCGGCCAGGATCTCCCGGATTTTTTCAAGGGTGGCCCGGTAAAGGTCAAAATCAATTTCACCGGGTTCCGGCAGGGGCCGGAGGGTGATCCCCGGCCTTGAGACCACGGCCTTGAACATATCGACAAACCGCTTTGGGTCCGCCTTCTGAAGCTCCAGATATTTCAGAAACACGGGGTCGGCATGGGCCACCCGGCCCAGGAAAAAATCATGGCCCACCTGCCGCAAAAACGCGGACCGGTCCGGCATGAGTTCAATATCAAAAAGAGACCGGCTTTCAAAGGCATTTTCCTTTAATACCCGAAGACAGAAGGAATGAATGGTCATGACCGCGGCCTGGTCAAAACAGGTCAAGGCCAGTTTGAATCTTCTTCTGATCAGGGCCGGATCAGACGCTTGGCTCAAAAATGCTGAGAGTTCATCCCCGGCCATGCCTGCCTCCCGGCCGGGAAGCGGTTCGGACAGGGCCTTCAGGGCCAGGAAAAGCCTTGACCTGATCCTGAGTTTCAGTTCTGCGGCCGCGGCCTCGGTAAAGGTCACCACCAGGATGGATTCCACGGGATACCCGTCCGCAACCAGGCGGCAGAAAAGGGTGGTAATGGTATGGGTTTTCCCGGTTCCGGCGCTGGCCTCGATGAGGGTTGATTTTTTCAGATCCATGTCAAAGGGGTTAAGGGCTTTCACGGCAGTTCCTCCCGGCTTTCCAGCAAGGGCTTGAAAACCCTGACCGCATTTTGGGCAAAGCCTGAGGACATGAGGGTCTCCAGGCTTTCAAAGGGGTCATTGCCTTCACAGCAAAGGCCCACATACCGATTTTCTTTTTCCCCTGTACCCTGGTGCCGGTCCTGCCAGCTTTTTCTTGCCCGGCCCATGGCTTTGAACAGGGATTCCCCGGTCAGGGCAAATCCGTCCGCAGCCAAGGCCTCGGCAAGCTGAAATGAGGTTTCGCAGGAAAAATAAAAAGGGGTCTTTCCGCCTTTTTGAAAAATCCCGGTCAGTTCCCCTAAATAAAGCCGGGCATGGGCCCCCAGGTCGGGAAAGCGATAAAGGGCGGCCGATTTTTTCCCCCTGGGGTCCCGGCCCAGAATAACGGTTTGACGCGGATAATCCCCCGGCCCGGCGGCATTTAAAAACAGGTGCCTGATCCAGGCGGACAAAAACCTGGCCCCGTTGACCCTCCCGAACCCCATGAGGTACAACCCTGATTCCCGGACATCGGTGATCCGGCCGGAAACCATGACTCCTCCCGCATCTGTTTCTGCAGAAACAGGCGGCAGGAGTTTCATGGCGGATATCTTTCCGGCTTCCCGGATCAAGGGTTTTGCCAGGGTCATCAGCCTTTCGTATTCAAGCCTGCCCTTTTCGCCCGGCGGAAGGCTTCCCATGGCCTTGAAGACCGGGTAAAGCCCGGCTTCCCCGGGTAGGCGGGCCGTTTTTTCGAGCATCAGGCTTCCCAGGAGATACTGGTCCAGCCCTGCCAGGGCAAAGGCTTCCCGATCCTCCTTTTCCTCATCAAGGTTTTTCAGGGTGATATTCAGCCCGTTTTTTACAAATCCCTCCATGGGATTCCTGAAAAACCGAATAATATCTTCAAGGGCAACGGACAAAAGCGGCTCATCCGGTTTCCCCTTATCCGCCATCTCCACGAAGGGCCTCTTTTCCCGCCTTTCCGCCAACAGCGCCGCAGCCAGCCGGCCATTGTCCCCTGAATAGGAAAAAAGCGGACCCGACCCGTCAAAATAAGAGGGGTCAAAGGGGTGAAGGGGGTGAAAAAACCGGTATTGATACCCTTTTGGAAAAACAAACCCCTGGTCCATGACCTCCATGAGTTCGCTCACCACCCCGGCGCAGGGGATGGGGGAATTGTCCCGGATGCTCATGCCTCCATAGGTGATGATCAGTTTCCGCCTTGCCGATAAAAGAGTTTCCAGGAAAAGATAGAGATCTTCCTGTCTTTCATTCTTATCCCCCGGTCTTGGATATTTTTTCATGAGGTTGAAGCCGGGGGTAAAGACCTTTTTGGGAAAGGCAGCTTCATCCATTCCCATGAGGGCCACGATTTTAAAGGGAATGCTGCGCATGGGCAGGATATTGCAGAAGGTAATGTTCCCGGACATGAAATTTCCCTGGGAGATATGGAGATCCAGTTTCCGGGCCAGGAGGGAATGCACCGCATCAAAGGACACGGCAGCATCAAACCCGGCCTTTTTTGCCCCGGACTCCAACTCATCCAGGGTTTCCATGAGAAAAAAAATATCTTCGGAAGTTTTGGCGTTTTCATCCAGCAGGGAACGGGCCAATTGCCTCAGGGCCCCCATCCAGGCCGCCATGGGTTTTTCCCCTTCAAGGCCGGAAAGTCCTGAAAAAAGGTCATGGCAAAAGGCCGCCAGTTTCCCCAGCACCTCAAGGTCCTGCCCTTCAAAAGATTCGCAGGGCAGGATGCCCCGGACCAGCCCGTCATGGCCCTCGGGCATGGCCATGCCCATGAAGAGCCGATTCAGGCCGAACTGCCAGGTATTTTCCGCAACAGGCTCAAATCCCAGGGATTTTCTGTGCTCTGCATCCCTTCCCCAGAGGATGTTTGCATCTTCAACCATCTGTTCAATCTTTGTTGTATCATCAACGCTGATCCTGAATTTTTGGGCAATGGATTCGGACAGCAGAAGATCCATCACCCGGCTTTTTTCAAGCCTGGAGTCCTTAAGGGCCAGGATCTTTAAAAAGGCCGCCAGGGGCTCGGATTCCGACCTTTTTCTGCGGTCGCTGATGGAAAAAGGCAGGGGCGTTTCAAGGGAGAACACGGATTCGATAAAGGGGGCATAGGCCTCGATATCCGGCATCATGACAATGATGTCATGGGGGGCGAGATCCGGGTTTTTCCCGAATTCATCCAGGAGAAGGTCCTTCAATACCTGGGTCTCCCGCATGGGCGAATGGCAGGCATGGACACAGATGGAGGTGTCAGAGGGATCAACGGCCACCGGCGGGGTCTCTCCCCCCTCTTTCCGGTGGCACAGGTTCAGGATATCAGACTGAAGCACGGAAAGCATGGAAACTCCTTCCTCAACCGGGTCAAGGAAGAGATCCCCAAAGGGTTCCTGGTAATGAAAACTTTCAAGACCGGCATGAAACCGGATGCCCGAGGCGCCGAAGGAAGACAGGAGCGGGTTCACCGGCTCGTCAAAGAGAAATTCCGGGTCCGCCCCTTCCTTTACCGCCTTTTTCTCTATTTCCCGGCCGGACCGGATGTCAAAGAAAAACCGGCTGGAAGGCGTCAGCAAAAACATATGGATGTCCATGACGGTGGATATTTTTTCAAACACCTGCACAAAGAGTTCCGGCAGGACGGAAATGCCGAAAAGAGAAATATGGGGCGGAAGACCGTCCATGTTGAATCTTTCTTTTGAAAAACCCTGGAAAAACTCATGGGCTCTGGCGGCAAGGTCCTGTCCCGGCCGCGGTTCCATGATCCTTTGATAAATAAAGGCCTGCCACCGGGCCGAAGGGTCTTTCAGGATGCTGTTTTTCCGCCCCGTCCGCCAGTCCGAAAGCATGTCCGGCCGGTAGACCTGGTAATCATCAAAGAGGACGGCGATTTTCCGGGACACCTGGAGGAGCTTTTTGCCTTCGGCATCCTCCCGGATATAGGCTTCAAGGCCGGATAATTCCTTCATGGACCTGTTTTCCCGGATCAGTTTCATGGCGGACCAGAAAAAAAAATCCTCATCCAGGGATTCATCCCGGTGTTCAAAGGGCGTGAAATGGGACAGGATCTCATCCACCAGGGGCCTGGGAAATACAAACCGCATATTGGCGCAGATTCCCAGGCGTCTTGCCAGTTCCAGGGAAATCCACTGCTTCATGCCCCTGGACTGGACCGTGATCCATTGGGGCATCAATGGATGGCCCTCTGCCTCGGCCAGGATTGAGGAAAGCCCCTGCATGAGGATTTCCATTCTATTGCTCTTGATGATTTGGAACAAAAATCTTATCCCCTGTGATGTAAAGGTTTTTCAGCACCATATCAGACCTTGGAACGGCAATCAAACCCAAAAATTTCCCCTTGGTTTTTCCGGGGGATATGATATTTTATCTTGAAACCCCTCACATGATTTAAAGGAATATCCATGCCCGCCCTCAAAGAAACAATTGCTGCCCTAATGTTCATGATCCTCCTGGTTTTGCCCCGGTCCGAGGTGAACGCAAAAATCGACTTGGCCACCCTGTCGGACCGGGACTCCGTGGAAACCACCATTTATAACGAAGCCGACCTGACCCTGGTCCGGGACAAACGGGTACTGAACTTTGTCAAGGGGATGAACCGGTTGCAGTTTTCCTGGGCCGGTACGCGGATCGACCCCACCTCCCTGTCCCTTGATATTAAACAGGAGGCCGGTAAAATAAGCGTGGTGGAAATCACCTATCCCCCGGAAACAAAAGATGTGGGCGTCTGGCACATCCAGGCGGCCCAGGCCTGCCGGGCGCCCGTGGAAATCACTTATTTTACCTCCGGCATCTCCTGGCAGGCCCATTATGCGGCCGTGCTGTCCGAAGACGGAACCACCTCGGACTTAAAGGGCTATGTCAAGGTGACCAACCATTCCGGGGAAGACTACGACCATACCGTCACCCGGCTGGTGGTGGGAAAGGTCCATATCCTGGATGAAATCGCCTCCCTGGCGGCCCAGGCCCAGCCCTACGGCAAGCCGGAAACCCCGGACCCGGAACCCGAAAGAAAAGTCCTTTTATCCAGGGCCAAACAGGTTCTGGAAACGGCCCGGCCCGCAGCCATGGTCATGATGGATGCAGCCCCGGCCCGACCCAGGGAAATCATCAAAGAAGGTCTTTCAGACTATTTTCTCTACACCCTTGAGGGCAGGGAAAACCTTCCCCAGGGCTGGTCCAAGCGCCTCCCGTCTCTCCAGGCCGGCCCGGTCCGGGTCCGGAACCTGTTCAGGTATGAGGAAGAGCGGTTCGGCAAGGCCGTGGTCCGGTTTCTGACCTTTGACAACAAAAAGGAAAACCGCCTGGGAGAAACCCCTCTGCCGGGCGGAGAAATAAAGGTCTTCCAAAGCACCGGCAAAAAAGGGGAAATGGAATACGTCGGCGCCGGCGCAATCCAGCATATCCCGGTGGGGAAACCGGCGGACCTCAACCTCGGCAATACCCAGGCCGTCAGGATGATCCCCGTGGTTACGGCCTATAAAAAAGAAGCTTTGGCCTTTGACAAAAAGGGCAATATCACCGGATTCGACGAGGTCCGGGACTATGAGGTCCGGCTTTCAAATTTCACCAACGGCCCGGCCCTCCTGGAATATGTCCGGAATTTCGACTCCCCGGAGGTGAAAATCAGCCGCGTCAGCCTTCCGGACCGGTTTGAAAAGACGGACCAGGATTCCATCAAATTCACCCTGACGCTTGCTCCCCATGCAAACGAAACCCTCCGCTTTACCGCTACCTTTCCCAGAGGAGACCGAAAATGGCAGCCTTAAAATTCACCCGCTTTTTGATCTTCAGCCTGGTTTTTCTCCTTTCACCGGGCCTCCATGCCGGGACCAGTCTTGTCTCCCTGCCGGACCGGCAGGATGCGGCCATCCGGCTGCAAGACCGGGGTGCGGCCCTGGTCCAGGAAAAAAGGGCCCTGACCCTTCACAAGGGCATCAACCATATTGAATTTTCCCGGCAGAATGTCATGATCGACCCTGCCTCCGTCATCCTCGCCCCCCTGACCCACCCGGACCGGATCACCCTGCTGAGCGTCAGCGAGCCGCCCGACGGGGCTTCCCTGGTATGGGAAATATCCAGCCCGGAAGATCTCCAGGAAGAGATCATGATCAGCTATCTCCTTTCGGGCATGGACGGGATCACGGCCTACCAGGCCCTGGCCGATACAAAGGAAAGCCTTCTTGAACTTCAGACCTACCTGGTGTTGAGAAATTTTTCCGGGGAAGCCTTTGAAGCCGTCACGGCCCATACCGGCCTTGGCTCACCCTTTGCCACGGCCATCCGGAACCTTGAAACTAAAAAAATCCTGGTTCCCCGGAATCCCGGCGTCCCCATCAAAAAAATCCATACCTGGGACGCCCGGCTCATGCCCCATGAACCGGAAAAATCCCAAACCGGCCCGGGCCTTCCCGTGAGCTATGAACTCGTGAACCTGAAATCTTCAAACCTGGGGACCTTTGACCTCCGGCCCGGCAAAGTCCGGCTCTTTCAGCAGGACAGCCGGGGCGGCACGGTTTTCCTGGGGGAGGACACCACCGGGTTCACCCCCGTGGGCGATAAAACCCGCCTTCATATCGGGGACAGCCGGGACATCCTGGTGACCCGGCGCAGGACCGAATCCGCCAAAACCAATGTCCGGCGCAACACCGACGGTCAGGTCCAGGTCTATGACGAGGACATCAAGGTGGAACTCCTCATGGAAAACCTGAAGGACGGCCCCGTCAACCTGTCTCTCATCGAAACCCTACCCGGCCAGTGGGAAAACATCCATATTTCCCTGCCCTATGTTCAGGAGGACCATCAGACCCTGCTCTTCACCATCGAAATCCCGGCCGGGGCAAAGAAAACCCTGACCCTGAATTACAAACTCCTGAATATCTTTGCAGCGAATTTTTCAGAATATAATGAGGTCCGGGATTGATAATTTTATGAAAATTCAGGGTTTTCCCTGATTGATTTCCCCTTTGAAATTTACTAAAGGTATGGAAGCTGCCTTCCCTGCCTGAACAAAGCGGAGGCAAGGGAGCGGAGCATTGCCCCGGAGGGGAAGGGGCAGATGGTTGTTCAGGAGTTGATATGGTTCAGGGGAATTTACCTGAAAATAAAATGTTTACATGGGATAGAATAATGCCATCGAGCATTCAACAAAAACTCGCTATAGACCAGGAATTATCGAATGCAATAAAACTAATCCGGTCTGGATTGGGGCAGCTTCAAAAACTTGGAGGAGCTAATAATTTTTATCACCTGCCGCTGCTTACCCTATCCAGTGGTTTTGAACGCCTTATGAAGGTAATTCTTTGCTTTAGAACACTCGAAAAAACAGGTGAGTTTCCAAATCCAAAAGATCTACCTTCTGGTCCTGAAGGGCATAACCTTGAAGGCCTACTTAAAAAAATCCGTAAAGAATGTTTCTTAGAAAAATATGTTAACATTCCTATTGCAAAAGAAGACTTGGAATATTTAGAATCTGAAGAATTACTATCATTTTTGTCTATACTCAGTAAATTCGGCCAAGCTGCGAGATACTATTACCTTGACGTGGTAGTCGGGAAACAACCCAAAACTGAGGCACCCGACCGAGAATGGGAAAGATTAGAGACAACAATTGCCCTTAAACGTCCAGAGCTTATGAAAGAAATTGAAGAAAACCCAACATCAAATAAAATACATCAGGAAATTGCAACCGAAGTGATTTCTAGATTCGAACGATTTGCAAGAGCACTTGCTCGTCTTTTCGGCATAGGTGGCATTGGACAAGAAGCCGGGCGTTATGTAGGATATGTTAGCAAGTTTTTATTTTTAAAAGATGATTCGCTGGGTAAGAACGAATACGACCCTTTTGGGGCATCCATGTAACATCCGCCTTGAGCAGATGGCGGGAAAGTTGCTGTTTCCTGTAACAGCATTATATGGTTGAGCTTTTTATGGGCCGCTACTCAGGTGGAGCGTTATCTTTTAAGAAACTATCTGCATGTGAAGAGTGGGTATGGATAATTTAATTGTAATTTTGCAAGGTTGTATTTTGCTCGGGATAGGTGGCATTTTTTTATTTCGTAAATATTTATTTTCATACTCTTCCGAAAAGGGCAAAAATTTAGCAACAAAAGAAGATATCAAAGATATTACTCGGAAAGTTGAAGAGGTTAAATCTGAATATGTTGCAGAACTGGAACGGTTAAAAGTCGAGCTATCTGTGCTTTCGAGGAAGCAAAATATTTTACTTGATGAAAAAATCCGTGTTTTCAAAAAACTTCAAAACCGTTTAGTGGACTTCAAAAAATATTGTGAAGCTGCATTTGGTTCTTACGCAGGCAGGGGTGAATTTCACCCGAACCTTGATGTCTTGCCAAATCATATCGATAAATCTTCATTACGGCATCTGACAGCTTTACACGAAATTGTGCAAGAGGATTTCATCTTCTTATCGAAAGAATCACGACGTCTTATGTCAGAACTGAATTCAAACTGCTCAATACTGTGTAGCATGGAAATCGCAACTTTTGGTAATGAAAATGACCCTGCACTGATGGGCAGTGTGCCCCAAACTTATCAAATCGCGATGAAAAATATTGATAACTGTTTACAAAGTTTATATGAGGAGCTTGAATTCCCGACAACTGAAAAAACGAGATGGCAATAAACTTAACTCATCTGCCACTGAGCGGCTTCGAACTTCGCAAATTATTCAACCAACACGTTGAGAGATTAGGAAGAAACATGAAAAGGGAAATCAATAAAATTCTGAGCTGATAAACATGAAGCTATTCAATAAGGCGCAGCACCAGAAGCAATGAAAAAACTGGAGATGCCTGTTGCTGCATGCCATATTTCCATAAAGAACAAAATACGCGCGCGGCCGGATTAGGCTGCTGCCGTTGACCAAAAGGACACCACCATGAAAAAACTGATTTGCGCTGTATGTCTGGCCTTGCTGCTTGCCGCCGCGGCCGAGGCCGGTGACCCGGCCGGTATCAGGGTTGAGACCCTGGCCAAAACCGGTTCGAGCTGGGATGGAAGCCCGCTACCGGCCTACCCGGCAGGCAGGCCTGAGATCACCATTTTGCGGATCACCATTCCGGCCGGAACAAGCCTGCCCCTGCATACCCATCCGGTGATCAATGCGGGGGGGCTCCTGAGCGGGGAGCTGACCGTGATCACCGAAAAAGAGGAGACCCTGGTTCTCAAGGCCGGAGACCCCATCGTTGAGGTGGTGGACAAACGGCATTACGGAAAAAACACCGGCGCGGGGCCGGCGGAAATCCTGGTTTTCTATGCCGGGTCCCCGGAAATGCCCATCAGCATTAAACAGTAAAGGCGGTTCCCGATGAAATATAAAACCCGAAATATCCTTATCCCTTCCCAGGTTGTCGAGATCTGGCAGCGGATCGTGGACTCCATCTCGGTCCTGCTGTCCGTACCCAGCGTTATGATCAACCGTCTGGAACCGCAGGAGCTGGAAGTGTTCCGCTCCAATATCAGCAAGGACAACCCCTTTCCGTCGGGCACCCGGATGCCGCTGCTGGGGGTGTATTGCGAGACGACAGCCAGATCGAGGCAAAGAAATCAGGTGGAAGACGCCCGCAAAGATCCCCTATGGGCCGACTCCCCCACGGCAAAAGCCGGTATTTTTTCCTACCTGGGCTTCCCGGTGTTCTGGCCTGGGGGGGAAATTTTCGGAACCATCTGCGCCGTGGATACCAAGGCGAACAAATGGGTAACGCCGTCCGACACCCTGCTTCAGACCGTCAAGGACGCGGTCGAGGCGCATCTGGCCCTTCTGGCGGCCACCGAGACCTTGAACAAAAAAAATCATGAGCTGGAAGCCGCTCTCAAAGAGGTCAAAACCCTTCAGGGACTTTTGCCCATATGCGCATCCTGCAAAAAAATCCGGGATGACAAGGGATATTGGATCCAGATCGAAAGCTATATCAGCGACCGGTCCGATGTGCAATTTTCCCACGGAATATGCTCGGAATGCGCCAAAAAACTGTATCCTGAAATGGATATCCTCTGATGAAACCAGGGGGCCTGCTTCATAAAGCGCCCATGTCTTCGGACAGATAGGTTTTAAGAATTCTTTTAATATCCCCTTTCTTTTTGACCCGGTCCAGAGCCCGCTGGAATACACTGATAAAGCCGTTGGAAACATCATTGCTGAAGGCGAAATACATCTGTTCCTCCCTTAAGACATAAACGGCTTTAAAATCCCGGGGGGGCCGGGCGTTTTTTTTGATGAGCCACCTTGCAGGCAGGTCCCCCTGGGCCCAGACATCAATCATGCCCCTGTCCAGGTCCTGGAGCAGTTCCATGGCGGCATTGTCCCCAAAGGCGCGGGAAAGGCTTTCAGGCGGCAGGTCCGCTTCCAGTAGGATTTTTTCCGCGATATCGTCTTTAATAACCCCGGTTTTCAGGCTCCGTATCCGGCCCAGAGCATTAATATGAATATCACTGCCCGCCTTTGCAATCAGGACAATACGGTTTTGAACCACAGGCCCGGCCCATTTGAACAGGGCCTCCCTCTCCTTGGTCCTGACCATCCCGAACAGGCATTTTTTCCCGCCGGCCGACAGGGACTGGTATCCTTTGTCCCTGGGCAGCACGGAAATCCGGTCCCAGCCCAGGGAGGATTCCATCTGTCTGGACACCGCCATCAGCACTTCCACAAATATCCCCTTGATTTTATCGTCTTCAATATAATTAAAAGGCGGGGAATTCTCGGTCATGAACCGGATTTCCTGGATGCTTTCCGATGCCTCGGCCGGGGCCGGGCAAAAGGACGGATTTAAAAAAATAAGCCCCAGAATCAGCAGAAGGATGTTTCTTTTCATTATGTTTTCCCTTAACGTTTCTTTTTTCAAGCTTTTCGGCCTTTTTAACCTTTTCGCCCTTTTTAACGGGTTGCAAACTTCGCACCCACCATAAAGCTTATTGAGGCTAAAATCAAGATGGATGCCGGGGTCTTTTCATTATTCAGGGGGGATTCCGAGATTAAATCTTTGGGATCTCCGGGATAAATGTCCAACCATTTTTTATAAAGGAGAAAAACCATGCCGTTTCCTATTATCGGGGCAGCTATGGCTGCCGTTGCCCCAGAACTTGCAAAACACGGGATTGATCTGTTGAGCGGGATATTCCGGGGCGCTGTGAACCAGGGTGCGGACAAAGTGTCCGAGTTGATCCGGGAAAAAACCGGGATCGATGTCAATGATATTGTGGAAAACAAGATCACGGAGGATCAGTGGGTTGCGCTCAAGGAATTTGAACTGGGACATCAGGAGCAATTGCTTGAATACCGGAAGGCCATGGATGCCCATGAACCGGAATTGGAAAAACTGCGGGCCGAGGACAGAAAAAACGCAAGGGAGACCCAGTCCGGCCGGGACAAGATCGAGGACCGATTTGTCAGATGGTTTACGTATATTTATGCCTACATCATCACTATTCTGACCTTTTTGTTTATTTTTGCCGCCGCCTTTGTCCCGGTATTTCTCGATGCAGAGCTTCCGATAGAGTCCTGGAGGATCATTGACACTGTTCTGGGCTTTCTTCTCGGTGTGGGGCTATCGGCCATCATCCAGTTTTATTTCGGGTCCAGCAGCGGCAGCGCCAAAAAATCCGAAGCCATCAGCAATCTGCTGAAAGATCAGTCATCGGGTCAACCCTTTGCAAACGGGGGGCGCTGATATGAACTATAACAAAGAACAGGCGGTGTTTTTGCAGCATGTGGCGGAACTGATCCAAAAAGCCCAGGATTACGGTCTTATCCTGACCGCCGGGGAATTGTACCGGACACCGGAGCAGCAGGCCCTTCACATCAAAAACGGGCGCAGTAAAACCATGAACAGCCAACACCTGGTCCGGATGGCCATTGACCTTAATTTCTTTGAGACAGGGCCGGATAACACCCTGAAACTGGTTTATGACGGTGATGGGGTGCGCCGTCTCGGGGCCTTCTGGGAAAGCCTGGACCCGGCCAACCGGTGGGGCGGGAACTGGTCGAGTTTTAAAGACACCCCCCATTTTGAACGGCGTAAAAGCGCTCTTGTTGCCGAGCCCGGGGCCGGATAAAATACAAAGGCCGGATTGACAGACCGGAAACGATGATGATACCTTAATCCGCCGGGATTCCTCAAAGGGATTCGGGACGGGGCGGTTCAGGAACAGATGGATGCCGGGGCAAAAGACCGGCAAAGAGATAAAAATGATCATTACGGAAAGCGGAAAAATCAGTGACGGATTTTATATTGTCGGCCCTGCGGCCGTCCCGGTGTATCTTTTAGACGGCCCTTCGCCCGTCCTTTTTGATGCCGGGTTCACGGCCCTGGGCCCCCTTTATGAGGCCGGGATCAGGGAAATCCTGGGGGACAGAACCCCTGAATATTTATTTTTAACCCATTCCCATTTTGACCATATCGGGGCGGCCGGCCATTTTAAACAGATCTGGCCCGGGATGAAAATAGGCGGTTCCCGGCGCTGCCAAGAAATCCTGTCAAAGGAAAGCGCCATCCGGCTTATCCGGGAGCTGAACCATGAAGGCACCGGAAATTTAATCAAAATGGGGGTCCGGCCCCTCAACAAAGACCCTTTTGAACCCTTTGACATGGATATCCTGATCCGGCCGGACGAAGAGATGGAACTGTCCCCCGGATTGACGCTGACGGGGCTGAGTACGCCCGGACACACCCGCGATTTCATCTCCTACTGGATCCCGGAAAAAAGGATTCTCATCGCCTCGGAAGCCGTGGCCTGTTATCAGAATAACGGATATATCCAGACCGAATTCCTGGTGGATTTTGACGCCTGTCTTGACTCCCTGATGAAAATCAAACACCTGGCCCCGGCCGTTCTGTGCGCCGGCCACAATGCCGTGTTTACGGGTGAGGACGCGGCCCTGCACATCAAGGCCTCGGTTGAGGCGGCAAACCGGTATCTGACCATGACCGAGGATTTTCTGAA
>DZCR01000072.1 GCA_022736495.1 Desulfobacca acetoxidans | reverse complement strand
CAGCACCATATATTATATCTATTATTAATGCAAGTAAGCACTAGTAACGATAGGCAAACTGGCAGCCGACGATATGACGCTTATAATTATATAGATTTATATTAGAGTTGTCCCGGATGTAGTACCAATGGATGCCGAATTCCAGGCCTTTGAGAAGTTCATAGGAGGTCTGCAGGCCCAAAATCAAAATCTGGTCGAGACGCTTGGATTGAGGCAACAGCGGCGCCCCCGCGACATTGCCGACGGTGACTCCGTTGTAAAAAATATGATCAAAGGGCTGGTTCATGAGGTCCAGGAAGATATTGCACTTAAATTTGTCGGTGACAGGGTAAAGGAGCGTCAAAAGAAGACGATAGGTGGTGCTATCCCAGTTATTGCCGGTGGTGGCATTATGCTCCAGACTGGCCCGCACCTGGGCAAAACCCTTTTGTTGCTTAAAAAAATAGTACAGGCCCAGGCTGCCGCCATAGGCTTTGCCGCTCCGGTCATCCTGAGTGAAGAATACGGGAGAGGTATAATATTGGCGGTTATACTTGGCCCCCACTTCTACACCGACATGCTCGGTTAGCAGATGGAGATAGGTGGGCGTCAGGAGGAAACCGGTATAATATTTCGATGACTGTAAGTCCATGTAGGTATAGCTAAAAGGGAGCCAGAAGCGGCCGTTTTTAAAGCCGTAGGTCGGCGTGAGCCCCAGAAAGTGGCTCATGATATCGAAGCCCGGCACCGTGGGATGGAAATTCTGGAAATAGGAGTACTGCCCCAAAATACTGAAGGGGCCGGCCGGCATCAGGGTATATTCCATCAGGGCGGTCTGGTTAAATACCGAGCCGCCTTTCCCGGATATATTGGTGACCTCGCCGGGTGAGGAAGGGGACACCGAGATGTTGGAGTCGTAATCATAGCCCGCGGACACGGTGATGTGGAAGGGACGCAGGGATTCCGCCCGCTCCTTCAGGACTCCTAAATAGCGCTGTGCGAAGTCCGCGGTCTGGCTCTGGGGGTTCAAAGCAATGCTTTCTGCCATGGTCTTTTCCGCTTCTTTGACCCGATTGAGGGCAGCTAGGGCCAGACTGGCCTGGAAGGTGGCTTCCTGAGCCATCTTGGGGTCGGTTTGGGCCTTGCGAAAGTAATCAATAGCTTCGCTATACTTGCCCTCCTTGGTGGCAGTGACGCCCAGCAAGAAGGCCGTTTGACCCGGTTCGAAGCCGGCGGCTTCCAGCTTCTGCAAAATGGGTACGGCATCCTTGGGTTGATCCAGGGCTATGAGGGTGTCGGCCAACATCAACTGCGCTGGATGAAGATCAGGCTTCAGGCGCAAGGCTTCCTCCAGGTACCCTTTGGCCTTGGGATAGTTGAGCATGAGACGGTTAACCTGGCCCAAGAGGAGAGCCTTTTTTGGAGTATGGCCGCCTTTTTCCCAGGCCTCAGTCAATTGCGCCAAGGCCTCTTCGTAATTTTCCTCTTGCAAATTCTGCTCGGCCTTTTGCACCAGCGCCTCGTCATCAGGCGTAGCTGCCAGGCTGGGCAGCGCCATGATGAAGAGCAGCAAAATCGTTCCCCCCAGGATCAAAACTTTCCGGTATCCCATCGTCCCCCCTGCCGACAACAAGAAAATCGCGCCGCCTTAAATTTTAACCATGCCCACCGTAGCACAATGGTGTAGAATGTAAAGGAATTTATCATTTCTCTAAAATTAGTAACGAACACTTATCGCCAGGTTTTAAAAAAATAGCCGACGCCGCTTTTTATTTTTTCTGGCGGCTAACTGCCAACGGATGGGGCCCGTTAGATGAAGGCCTGCAGGGGTGGTGGCTTTTGAGAGTTCGGGAGGTGTGAGGATGGCAGCGGCATCGGAAGAGAGTTTCCGGCGCAAGGCCAAATTTTCCCAGGAGCAGGCGGCCTTGCAGGACAACCTCATGGAATTGGCGCGTTTGGCCGTTAACGCGATGGACCTGAGCGTCCGGGCCGTGCTGGGGGCCGATGGGGACCTGGCCCGTCAGGTGATTGCCGGGGATACGGCAGTCAATAATCTGGAAGAGAGCATTGACCGGGAATGCATCCGCCTCATCGCCTTGTTCCAACCGGTCGCCGGGGACCTACGCCAACTCATGGCCGTGGACCATATAATCACTGAATTGGAACGCATCGGGGACTCGGCTACCAATATCGCCGAAGAGGTGCTGACCTTGCGGCAGTTTCCCCCCCGGCCCATTCATGCCAGCTTGGCAAGCATGGCCGCGAGCGTGCAAGAGATGGTGCAACAGAGCCTGGACGCCTTTTCCCGGGGCAATGCGCACCTGGCCCGGCAGGTCTGCCTGGCGGATGCGGACGTCGACGCCCTGGACCACGCCATTATCCAGGATCTTCTCCAAGAAATGTGCGGCGCGCCGGAGGCCATCGTTCCTTGCCAAAGCCAGATTAACATCGTGCGGAACCTGGAACGGGTAGGCGACCACGCCACCAACATCGCCGAACAGGTGATCTACATGGTGGAAGGCGAAAGCATCCGCCACCGTTGCCAGGGGTAGATCGCGCCGGATCTCGCAATGTTCTTAGGGGCACGTGAGACAGCCAACCCGGCGTGGCCCCAGGTTATCACAACCGCCCGGGCCGGGAAGTTGCAGGCCATCCGAGTTCTTTCCCAATAAGGCAAAAATCCCTTATATCCCTTGACAAATCCCGTCCCTCTGATTAACTTTTAAGTTTGAAGATAGGGTGATGGAGCGTTATGGAACTCCTGGGTGAACGAGATACCTGGGTCCTGAAATGTGTGGTGGCCCAGTATATTGTGACCGGCGAACCGGTGGGGTCCCGGACCGTGGCCAAGACTTCGGGGCTCAACCTCTCTGCGGCCACCATCCGCAACCTCATGCTGGATCTGGAAGAGGCGGGTTACTTGCGCCAGCCCCACACCTCAGCCGGGCGCCTCCCCACCCCCAAAGGGTTCCGGTATTATGTGGATCATATACTGCCTGTCCAGGAACTGGGCCACTCTCTGCAGCAGCAGATTCAGGAGGGTTTTGCATCCCCGGCCCACGAGCCCCAGGAGTTGTTTCGGCAGGCTTCCCGGGTGCTCTCCTTCGTGACGGGCCATCCTGCTCTGCTCCTGGCGCCGCGCCCCCAGGGCATGCGTCTCAAGCATATGCAGTTCATTAGCCTGAGTGAAGACGGGGTCCTGACCATCCTGGTGTCCCAGGATAACCAGGTGCAGACCCGGTTTGTGCGCACCGAGCATCATTTTTCCCAGGAGGCCTTGGACCGGTTCAGCCGTTATCTCAATGAACTCTGCCAGAATCTGACTCTGGGGGAGTCCCGCCAGGCGATCCTGGTCAAGATGGAAGAAGAAAAGAGCCTGTTCGACAAGATGATTTCCCAAGCCTTGAACCTGAGCCGGCAGGTTCTGCAAAACGACGAGGAGGAAGAACTCTACATCGAGGGCACCAGCCATATCCTGGACTACCCGGAATTCACCGCCGATGTGGACAAGATTCGCAGCATCTTTAAGGCCTTTGAAGAAAAACACCATCTCGTCCTGTTGCTGGACCAAACCATGGCGGCCCAGGGCGTGCAGATCATTATCAGTCCGGAAGAGCATTTTCCGGAGATGCAGTTGTCTCTGGTGGCCGCGTCCTATGGCGCCCAAAAGACGCAGTTGGGCAGCCTGGGGGTCATCGGTCCCATGCGCATGGATTATGCCCGGCTGGTCCCCATCGTGAGGTACACGGCCGCCATGGTGACAGACCTGCTCACCAAGCGCCAGTCGTGAATTAAGGGCCTTCTTTCCTGGGCTTGGTTGAGACGGCCCGGAGGTGGCAGCCCGGGCAATTGTGAGTGGCAAGCAGTATGACAAGGAGAAAGGGATTCATGACGTTAACCAACCCCCCCAAGGGTTCCCCTGACCCTGCGGCTCCTGAGGATCAGGCGGACCCGCAGGCGACCCCGGCGCTCCCCAGCGATCCGGCGGAGCTCCAAAAGCAGCTTTTGGAAAAGACCAAGGAAGCCGAAGAACACTATGCCCGCCTGCTCCGGCTGGCTGCCGATATGGAAAATTTAAAGAAGCGCCAGGAAAAGGAACGATCTGATCTGCTCCTGTACGCCAACGAAAATCTCATTAAAGAACTCCTGCCCGTGGTGGACAATTTGGAAAGGGCATTGGAGCACGGTCGCCAGGCCGAGGCGCCGGAGTCCTGGCTGCAAGGCATCGACCTGGTGTATCAGGGTTTTCTCAAGGCCCTGGCAAAGTTCGGCGCCACGCCCCTTGACAGTGTGGGCCAGCAGTTCGATCCGGCGGTTCATAACGCCGTTATGCAGGAAGAGACGACGGAAGTTCCGGACTGCACCATCACCAAAGAATTGCACAAGGGCTACCTCTTGAACCAGCGCCTGCTCCGGCCGGCCATGGTCGTGGTAGCACGCAACAACCCAAATACCGAAAATACTTCAATTCAAACCGATTGAACGGTTTAGGAGGAAAAATATATGTCCAAGGTTATCGGCATTGATTTAGGCACAACCAATTCCTGCGTGGCCATTATGGAAGGTGGCGAACCCAAAGTCATCCCGAATGTGGAAGGCAGCCGCACCACCCCTTCCGTGGTAGCGTTCACCGAAAGCGGCGAACGGTTGGTGGGGCAGATCGCCAAGCGCCAGGCCATCACCAACCCTTTAAATACCGTGTTTTCCGTTAAACGCCTCATCGGCCGGAAATTCGAGGACCCGGAAGTGCAACGGGACCTCAAAGTCCTGCCGTACAAGATCGTCCGGGCCGATAATGGGGACGCCCATATTGACATCCGGGGCAAGACCTATTCCCCCGCCGAGATCTCGTCCATGATCCTCACTAAAATGAAGCAGACCGCGGAAGAGTATCTGGGCGAAAAGGTGACCGAGGCGGTGATCACCGTGCCAGCCTATTTCAATGATGCCCAGCGTCAGGCCACCAAGGACGCCGGGCGCATCGCCGGGCTCGAGGTCCTGCGCATCATCAACGAACCCACCGCGGCCTCCATGGCTTACGGCCTGGATAAGAAGAAAGACGAGCGCATCGCGGTCTTCGATCTGGGCGGCGGCACCTTCGACATCTCCATCCTGGAGATCGGTGAAGGCGTCTTCGAGGTCAAATCCACCAACGGCGACACTCACCTGGGCGGTGACGACTTCGACCAGCGGGTCATCGAATTCCTGGCCGATGAGTTCATGCGGGAACAGGGCATCAACCTGCGCAACGACAAGATGGCCCTGCAGCGCCTGAAAGAAGCGGCGGAAAAGGCCAAGATGGAGCTCTCCACCTCCATGGAGACCGAAGTCAACCTGCCCTTCGTCACCGCCGACGCCTCCGGCCCCAAGCACCTGCTCATCAAGTTCACCCGGGCCAAACTGGAAGCCCTGGTGGGGGACCTCATCGATAAGATGGAGGGCCCTTGTAAGCAGGCCTTGCAGGACGCCAAGACCACGCCCAAGGACATTGACGAAGTCATCCTGGTGGGCGGCATGACCCGTATGCCCAAGGTCCAGGACAAGGTCAAGGGCATCTTTGGCAAGGAACCTCATAAAGGGGTAAACCCCGATGAAGTGGTGGCCGTGGGCGCTGCCATCCAGGCCGGCGTGCTCAAGGGTGAAGTGAAGGACGTCCTCCTGCTGGACGTTACCCCCCTGTCCCTGGGCATCGAGACCCTGGGGGGCGTCTTTACCCGGATCATCGAGCGCAACACTACCATCCCCACCAAAAAGAGCCAGGTCTTTTCCACCGCGGCGGACAACCAGACCGCGGTGACCATCCACGTGCTCCAGGGCGAAAGGGATATGGCGGGGGATAACAAGACGCTGGGGCGCTTTGAGCTGTTCGGTATCCCGCCGGCCCCCCGGGGCATTCCCCAGGTCGAAGTAACCTTCGACATCGACGCCAACGGCATCGTCCACGTCTCCGCCAAGGATCTGGGCACCGGTCGGGAGCAATCCATCCGCATTACCGCGTCCAGCGGTCTTTCCGAAGAGGAGATCAAAAACCTCGTCAGGGATGCCGAAGTTCATGCCGAGGAAGACCATAAAAAGCGGGAACTGATCGAAGCCCGCAACCAGGCCGATACCTTGATCTACACCACCGAGAAGACCCTGGCGGACTTGGGGGACAAAGTGGACGGCGCCACCAAGAGCGACATCGAAAGCCACGTCGCCGCCCTCAAGACCGCCATGGAAGGGACCGACATAGAGGCCATCAAGCAAAAGAGCGAGGCGCTCATGAAGGCCTCTCATAAGCTGGCGGAACAGATGTATGCCAAGACTGGCGGCGCCGGCGCTGGTCCGGGCGGCCCTGGAGCCGGTCCCGGTACGGAACACGGTCCTGAAGAAAAGGCCAAGAAGCCTGAAGAAGAAGTGGTGGAAGCCGAGTTCGAAGAAGTGAAGTAGGACAAAACGGTAACGATAACTGGGGGAGGGGGCCAGGGTCACCTGCTCCCAACCCCTTTTCTTTAGATAAAGGCTCGCCTGCGCGTGGGCCTGCCTTGCCGTAAGGGCGGACACATCTCCGCCCCTCCAGGGGTTACTTGGATGGGGAGGGCCGGGATATTTTCCGGCTGCTCCCCTCATTAATAAAAAATCACCGTGGGAACCCCCGTCATGGTTCGCAAGCTCGCTTTGTTGTTCCTGTTCATCACGTTGCTACCGGCCTGCGCTGGCATGCAGTTTCCTTCCCAGGCTCAGATCCCGAAGGCGGTTAAACCCACCGAAACCGGGCTCTATCAGAAAGCCGAAACCAGTTATCGCAGTCAGGCCTATCGTCAGGCTTATCAGCAATATTCTTACTACCTGGAGCTCTATCCTCAGGGAGCCCAGGCCATGGAGGCCCGCCTCCGGGAAGCCGAAATTTTGGGGCTGCTGGGGGACTGGCAGGGGTCTCTAACCCACTATCAAGGCATTCTGGCCCGCCAGCCCGGGCCGGATGTTTCCCTGAAGGCGCGTTACGGCATTGGCCGGGCCTATTTCAGATTGGGCGAATACCAGCAGGCCGCCCAGGTTTTGGATAACCTCACCGCCGCCTCCGACCTGCCCCGGTCCCTGTGGTTCTCCACCCAGGCCCTCATGGCCGAGATCGCCTTGAAACAGGGCCAGGTGCCCCAGGCTTTCAACCGCCTGCGTTTGGCGGCTCAGGATCTGGCTTCCGGAGACCAGGAGTGGTTTGAAGATCTGAAAACCCGCCTGTTGGATCAGGCCACCGTCCCAGACTTGGAGCAATTGGCGGGGCTGTACCGGGATAATCCTTTGAGTGCGGCGCTGCTCTTGCGCTTGGCGCGCCTGGCCCAGGATTCCGGCAAACCGGCTGAAGCCGAAAAATGGCTCCAAACCCTCAAGGAGCGTTTCCCCACCAGCCCCGAAGCCGCCGCGGGTGAACGGCTTTTAGCCGGAAATAAAGTGGAACTGGCCTGCCTCCTGCCGTTGAGCGGCCAGTTGAGTTCCATCGGCTTCCGGGTCCAGCGGGGCATGGAGCTGGCGGCCAAAAAGGCGCCGGTGAAACTGCTTTTCCGGGACACCGGTACGAACCCGGAGACCGCGGCGCGCCTCACCCGGGAGCTGGCCCAGGATGCTAATGTGCTGGCGATTGTTGGCCCCCTGTCGTCGGCGGTAGCCCAGAGCGCGGCTGAGGCGGCTCAGGCCTCGTCGATGCCCCTCATTGCCCTGTCGCAGAAAGACGGCCTTACCCGGACGGGTGATTGGATTTTTCAGGCCTTTCTGACGCCCCGGCAACAGGTGCGGGCATTGGTGGGCTATGCGATGAGCAAGGGAATCAAGCGCTACGCCATTCTCTACCCCGATTCCTCCTACGGGAACGCCTTTCTCCAAAATTTCCAGGAAGAGGTCGCGGCTGCCGGGGGTGAACTGGCAGCTCAGGCCTTCTACAGCCCTGGCTCCCAGGAGTTCGGACCCGCCTTGGCCACCTTGGCGGGTAGCCTCGCGGCCCAGCCGGAAAGGGCGCCCCAGGGTGTCGCCCTTTTCCTGCCTGACGACGCCGCCACTGTGGCCACCATTGCCGCCGGCCTCAACGCCTCGCCCCTTAAGGGCGCCTTGTTGCTGGGCACCAACTTGCTGCATAACTCAAAAGTCTCCGCCATTCAATCGACGGCTTTACAAGGGATCGTCTTTCCCGACGCCTTTTTCCCTGGCGACCCCAACCCCGAGGTGCAGAAATTCATAGCCGCCTATCGCCAGCAATACGGGGCGGAGCCGGATTACCTGGCGACCCAGGGCTATGTGGTTCTTCGCCTCCTGGTGCGGTTGGCGGAGGGCCGTCAGGCCCTGGACCGGGCCTCGCTGCCCCAGCAGTTGCTGGCTCTCAAGGGATCGCCCTGCCTGCCCTGGTTTAAGGGGTTCACTGGCCAGCGAGAGGAGGATCCAGCGCTCTATCTCCTCACCTTCGCAAACGGCGGCATCCAAATGGTGCCGCCGACCTCAGGAGCCGAGCCGGCCCAATGATTACCCGGGTCCAGGGGTTCCTGATAGGCCACGCCCATGATTTTCAGGGGGTCACCGGCTGCACCGTCATCCTTTGCCCCCCCGGGACGGTGGGAAGCGCGGATGTGCGGGGTTCCGCCGCGGGCACCCGCCAGATGGACGCCCTCACCGGCCTGCATGTCGTGGAGGAAGTTCAGGGCGTTTGTATCGCCGGGGGCAGCGCCTTCGGCCTGGAGGCCGCCGCGGGCGTTATGGCGTACCTGGAAGAGCGGGGCCGGGGGTTCGATGTGGGTATCGCCCGGGTTCCCATTGTCCCCACTGCGGTGATTTACGACCTGGCGCTGGGCGACTGCCGGGCGCGGCCGGATAAGGCCATGGGCTATGCCGCCTGCCTGGCCGCCCAAGGCCGCCCCCAGGGAAACGGCAACGTGGGCGCCGGCGTCGGCGCCTCCGTAGGCAAGTTGTTCGGCGTGCCCCAGGCCACCAAGGGCGGGTTGGGGACCAGTTTTCTGGAAGGACCGCTTGGCCTCCAGGTGGGGGCTCTGGCGGTGGTCAACGCCTTCGGCGACGTCGTAGACCCGGTAAATGGGACTATTCTGGCCGGAGCCCGAAAGAATCCGGACAGCAGCGAGTTCGTCGACACCAATGGAATGATCCGCCGGGGCATGGTGCGGCGCCAGTTCGGCGACCTCAACACCACCATCGGCGTCGTGGCCACTAATGCCAAGCTCAGCCGGGAACAGGCGCAGAAGATTGCCCAGATGGGCCATAACGCCCTGGCACGGTGTATCCGCCCGGTGCATACCCTGTTTGACGGGGACGTGGTCTTCACCCTGGCGCACCCGGCGGTTGCAGCCGATCTGCACACCGTGGCGGTGCTGGGGGAAGCCGCGCTGGAGCAGGCCATCACTCAGGCCGTCACCAGCGCCCAGGGTCTGGGGGGCCTACCCAGCTATCAGGACTTGCATGAGGGCGTAACATAATCCTCAAGAGCAGAAATTAACGCCTCCTAAGCAGGGCATTTATTCCGTCCTTTGAAAAAGGCGGTTAGGAGTGCCCTGTAATCGCCTCTTGAACCATATGAACGAAAAAATCGCCGTAGACCTCATCGTCTTTGATCTGGACGGCACTCTGGCCGATACCCTGCTGGATTTGACCGCCGCGGCCAACTTTGCCTGCCACAGCCTGGGGCTGCCGGTATATCTGCCAACCGCAATTCGGGGGATGATCGGCGGGGGCGAACGTAAGTTGATCGAGCGGCTGGTGGGGCCGGAACATCAGGACAAAGTGGAAGAGTGCCTGCAACTCTACCTGGATTACTACACCCGCCACAACGGCGAGTCGACCCGCGTCTATCCCGGGGTGGTTCCGACGTTGGAACGCTTGTCCGGAAAAAGGCTGGCGGTCCTGTCCAACAAACTCTGGCGCCTGACCCAACAGGCCCTCCAAGCCATCGGCATCGCGCGGTTTTTTATGGCCATCCGGGGGGGCGGCGAAGGCATTCCCCTGAAGCCCGCTCCCGACCAACTCCTGGCCCTGATCGCCGACATGGGGATGAAACCGAGCCGCACCCTCATGGTGGGGGATAAACCCGCCGACATGCAGGCGGGACGCGCCGCCGGCGCCTTCACTGCAGCGGTCACCTACGGCTATGGTGATCTGGATGCATTAACTTCGGCGTCCCCGGATTTTCTCCTGCCGCGATTTTCCCAGTTGCCCTACATTCTGGCCGATTGACCTCAAAGGGCCAGGGTGAAAAAGTTTCAGGATAAATCCCCGTATCGGCCTGGTTTTTGATGGGGACAAATCAGACAACCGCAAGAGTCCAATGCCGCAATTTTGTTTGACAGAAGCGACGTGTCTGAATATATTTTGATAAGTTATGGCGGTGTAGCTCAGTCGGTTAGAGCATGCGGCTCATATCCGCAGTGTCCGGGGTTCAAGTCCCTGCACCGCCACCACCCATTATTTTAAGTTCTCATAAGGAGAGGGGAGATGAAGAAACTCATTACCTTGGCCAGTGTGGGAGTATTCCTGCTGAGCCTCCAGGGGCTTACCCTGGCTCAGGAAAAGGTCCCGGCGCCCGCACCGGTGGCCCCGCCAGCTGCTCCGGCGACCCCGCCGGCGGTAACCGCGCCCGCAGCTCCCGCGGTGGAAGCACCGGCGGCCCCTGAAGTGAAAGAAACCAGGAAGTCCAAAAGAAAAGCGAAGAGGGCCAAGCGCAAAGAGGCCAGGAAGAGCAAGAAAGCCACGAAAGCCACGAAACCCGCAACCGCGGAATAAAATTTCAATCCACGCCCATCGGTTCGGGGTTTGCACCCCGAGGGATCGAACTCCGAACCGGGGCCTTTCATCCAGCATGCAGGGGAGGGTTTCTAAAATCGCCACGAAAAAATACATCACCCTGGCCGTCGCCGGCTTATTTCTTTTCAGTCTGCAGCCTGCCAGGGCTCAGCGACAGGTAGAGCCGCCGGCAGTGCCGCCCATGCTGGAGGGCTCAAGGCCACTGGCCCAGCCGGAGACCCGAGAACCGGCCGCCCCCAAGCCAGCCGACACGGGGAAGGCCAAACCCAAGGCCAAGACCAAAACTAAGGCCAAAGTCGGCAAAAAGGCTCCGAAACAGGCTGCGGGGAAAACCAAGAGCCCCCATAAGACTCCTAAAGAGGTCAAGAAAAAAGGTCAGAAGAACCACCAGAAGAAACACCCTGAAACCGGCGCCACGCGTCATCGCGGTACTGTTGTTGGCTGAGTCTGGTCACATTTTTTTTGGTCAAGGAGGCAAGCCCATGAAACTAATGAGAATTGCGTGCATTTCGGCGTTACTGATCCTCTTCGCGCTGGCCACGGCAGCCTTAGCCATCGAGAAAGGATTTCTGTGGGACGGCACCCAATGGAAAGACATGAGCACCGAAATCAAGGTGGCTTACGTCAAAGGCATCGGCAACATGGCGGATTTCGAGACCGCCGCGGCGGGCAAAAAACCGGCCCCCTGTATCTCCAAGGGCTTTGTTGATGAACTTAACACCAAAACCATCTCCCAAGTAATCGCCGATGTTGATAAATTCTATCAAGAAAATCCTACCAAGTTGACAATGCCGGTGATCGCGGTGATTCTGCAGCGCTGCACCAAGCTCTGCTCGACTCCGACCGCGGAGAAGAAATAATGAGAGCCGCGGTCGTCCTGGCCATGATGGGGCTTTTGATCGGCAGCCTGGCGCCATCCGTCCCGGCAGCGGAATCCGGCCAGGCTTTTTTATGGACTGGGCGCAACTGGCAGCAGGTTTCCGAGGAAGGCAAAGCCGGGTATATTTTCGGTATGGGTAATCTGGCCGATTTTGAGACCGCCGCCACCCAAGGGAAAAAGACGGCCTGCGTCTCCCGGGCCTTCGTGGATGACTTGAAGTCCAGGACCGTGAGACAGATCGTTCAAGAAGTTGATACGTTCTATAAGGACAACCCGGGCAAGTTGGACACCCCCGTGATTGAGGTGGTCTTGCGGCGGTGTACCAAGATATGCCCGCCGGGATCTGCAAGGGGGAAAGACAAGCAATGAAACGAGCGGCTATTGTGATCATGGTTGCGGCGCTTTTGCTGGGGGGATGTTCCGGCTTTTCTACCACCACGCAGCGAACGGTGAGCGGCAGCGCCATCGGGGCCGGCGGCGGCGCCCTCATCGGCTGGGCTGCAGGCTGCCCGGCCTGTGGCGCCGCCATTGGTGCGGGGGCCGGGGCTTTGGGGGGCTATGCCTACGACCAGTATGAAAAATCCCGGGGTCGGCCCTGAACCCAATTTCTGTACTTCCTGGTCACATCGGGGTAAAGGGGTTTTTGACTCACCCCTTTTCCCTTTCCAGATCAGAGGGGGTCCCTGCCGGGATCCCGGAAGAATCCTTTCACTAAACTTGACTCTTCTTGAAATCTGATGGTAACCTGTGCTTCAACAGAATTAACTCTACAGGGGGGAGAATTCCATGAAGAAGGCGGTCATCCTGTTGATGGTAGTGGCCTTGGCTTTGGGAGGCTGTGCCGGCAATTCTACCACCACCGCTGAGCGGACGTTGGCCGGCGGCGCCATCGGCGCCAGCGGCGGCGCCCTTATCGGCTGGGCCGCAGGTTCTCCCGCGGCCGGCGCGGCCATTGGCGGGGGCGCAGGACTTTTGGGCGGGTATCTTTACGACCAGTACCAGAAGTCTCGGGGCAATTAATCCAGCAAAAGCATTTCGGTTTCCCCGCCAGCTGGAGGAACACAGCAGGGCTGCCAAAGCAGGGCGCAGGCAATGATGACGCCGGAAGCGCTTCCGGGAAGGAAAATGATATGAAGGATAATTGCTTGATTTTGGCAGTGCTGGCGGCCCTGTGGTTAGGAGGCTGCGCCGATACCACGAGTAATCGGTTTCAGAGCCCGGATCCGATGGTCAACCTGGCCAATACCTGTGCGATGTGCGGCGCCACCGTCGACGACAATTATTTTGCGGACAGCGCTTTTAAGGCCATAGGGCCCGGCAACAATTAAGCGAACCTCTGCGCCTTCTGAATCCGCCGCCATTTTTGTACTGGTTCCGGGTGTCGGGTTGAGCTCGCAGCACTTATGGAAAACAAAGGGATTTTTTTAGGGGCACAGCATGTTGTGCCCCTACCGTTTTTTCGCAGTTGGCGTTTATCCGGACGATGGGCCTCCTTCCGAGCCCCTGCTTGAACTTCTCCTCTTCAGATACACCATCAACACGGCCAGGGCCGCAGGTGTGACCCCGGAGATACGGCCTGCCTGGCCCAAGGATTGGGGCCGCACCTGCCGCAACTTTTCCCGGATTTCCAGCGACAACCCCGGCACCCCGTCATAATCAAAGTCCGCCGGGATCCTTTTCCCCTCGCCCTGGCCGAATTTTTTGGCTGACTCTTCCTGGCGTCTGATATAGCCGTCATACTTGTGCTTGATTTCCAGTTGCTCCACCACGGCCGGCGGCGCCTGAGGTTCCTCGCCGCTCAGGCGATAGAGGGTGGCGAGATCCAGCTGGGGCCGCTTCACCAGGCTCAAAAGGGGCGTGGGAACCTTGAGGGGCGCAGTGCCTCGGGCTTCCAGTTCCCGGTTGACTGAAGCCGTGGGCAAGACCCGGCGGCCCGCGAGACGCGCCTCTTCGTCCCGCATCAGGCGCTGTTTTTCCCGGAAGCGTTCCCGGGCCTCTGGTGCCACCAATCCCAACTCGAATCCCCATTCCAAAAGACGGACGTCGGCGTTGTCTTCCCGGAGGAGCAAACGGTATTCCGCCCGGGAAGTGAAGAGCCGGTAAGGCTCCCGGGTGCCCTTGGTCACCAGGTCGTCCACCAGCACCGCCATGTAGGCCTGGGAGCGGTCCGGCAGAAAAGGCGGCCGCCCCATTACCTGGCAGGCGGCGTTGATCCCGGCCCACAGGCCTTGGCCCGCGGCCTCCTCGTAGCCGGAAGTGCCGTTGATCTGCCCCGCCAGAAACAGGCCGTTGATCCGCTTGGTCTCCAAAGTCGGCTTCAGCTCCAGGGGGTCAACGTAGTCATACTCAATGGCATAGGCTGGGCGCATCACCTCGGCCGCCTCCAGTCCTGGGACGCTGCGGAACAGGGCCAACTGGATCTCGGCGGGGAGGCAATTCCCCAGGCCTTTGGCATAAATCTCGGCAGTGTCCCGCCCCTCCGGTTCCAGGGTCACCTGGTGGCTGGGCTTGTCCACAAAACGCATCACCTTGTCTTCGAGGGATGGGCAATACCGGGCGCTCACCCCCTTGATCACCCCGCTGTACAGAGGGGAGAGGTGGATGTGGTCCCGGATAAGCCGATGGGTGGCGGCGGTGGTGTGGGTGACGAAGCAGGCCACCTGCTCGGCGGGCAGGTCCGCGGTGCGCCAGGAAAAGGGGCGAGGCTTAGGGTCGCCCCAGAGGCGCTCCATGCCGGCAAAATCAATGCTGCCGGCCGCAAGACGCGGGGGCGTGCCGGTCTTTAAGCGCCCCATCTTAAAGCCCAGATCTTTTAAACAGGCGGCGAGGCCAACGGCCGCGAACTCCCCGGCCCGGCCAGCCGGGATGCGGCAGTCCCCGATATGAATGAGGCCATTTAAAAAGGTGCCCGTGGTGATGAGGATCGCCCGGGCTTTATAGGTCAGCCCCAGGGTTTCCACCACGCCCACCACCCGGCCGTCCTCCACCAGAAGCCGCTCCACCATGGCTTCCCGCAGGTCGATCTTGGGCTCGTGTTCCAACAGGGATTTCATGGCCAGGCGATAGGCCTGCTTGTCGCACTGGATGCGCGTGCCCCGGACCGCCGGCCCCCTGGAGAGATTAAGGGTGCGAAACTGGATGCCCGTTTTATCCGCCAGAAAGCCCATTACCCCGCCCAGGGCGTCGATCTCCTTCACCAGGTGGCCCTTGGCCAGGCCGCCCACCGCAGGGTTGCACGCCATCTGGGCCATGGTGTCCAGGTTGAGGTTGAAGAGCAACACTTTCAGCCCCATCCGGGCCGCAGCCAGTGCGCCTTCGCAGCCCGCATGGCCGGCGCCGATGACGATGAGATCATATTCTTTGGGATAAAAGGCCATGAGTGTGATTCGCAACGAAGCTTAAGAATGTGGCGCCGCCGCCCTCGGGGGCGAGCCTTGCTGATAGCTATTTTACCATGTGAAGAAGTTCAGGCTTGAATTAATGCCGCCAGATGATTTATGCTAAACTTTCAAGGATTACCAAGAGTCGAGAAGGAGACCCCAATAACATGAAACATCGCACCTATAAGACCCTGGAACCCGATGGGGAGATCGCCGTGGTGCAACGCCCCGAGGGTACGGTGAAGATTGTGTTCTACACCTGCAGCGGTGAGGACAAATCCTGTCATTCCGAAGTCACCCTGGACCGTGAGCAGGCTTTCAATTTTGCCATGGAGCTTCTCCAGCAAACCTATCGCGTCGGCTCGGAAGGCTAGTTCAACTCCATGTTTGGGGACCGGGGGCAAAAGCTCACCGGTCCCACTCCACCTCCCGCACCAGGTCGATGAATTCCTGGGACTCGCCATAATCTTTCATGGCCTGCTGGAAATCTATCCAGGCCTGCCAGACGGACAGCCACTCTTTGTTGTGCCAGTAAAAGGGACTTTCTGCGCCCTCGTCTTTAATCCGGCGAAAGTCCTCGTACTCCTCCTGGCAAAATGGGCAGAAACGGTAGGGGCCTTTTTGGCGCTTGTACATTTCGTGGGTCTCGAACTGGACGCCGCACTTGGCGCAGCGGGCCAGGCAGCGGGTACACTGCACCACCTTGCGCACCGCCTCCATCTTCTTGGCCCGGTCCACTTTGGTTTTCTTCTTCTGCTCCAGCTTAATCCGGCCTTCAATATCAATGATGTTCGACATGGCTAACCTCGCGTAGGGGCTAAGAATTAATCCGCCGCATTGCTGACTCCCATCCCCTGAAGCGTTTCCTGTATTGCCTCCAACTCCTTGTCGCTAATCCCCCATAAACCTGCCGCGGCTTGGTCAATTCTCATTTCTGATTCG
>DZCR01000071.1 GCA_022736495.1 Desulfobacca acetoxidans | reverse complement strand
CGGGTCCAGGCGGCCCTTGATGATCTGGTCACCCTCTCCGCCCGCTACCCGGACAATGCCATCCTGGTGGGGGCGCCGCTCCCCACCGGCCGGGAGACGGGCAAAGGCCTGTGCAACTGCGCGGTGCTGATCCACCAGGGCCGGGTGCTGCTGCGTCAGGGCAAAACGCTTCTGCCCACCTATGACGTGTTCGACGAGACCCGGCATTTCGACCCCGCCGCGGCGGTGCAGGTCGTCCCCTTCCAGGGGGAAATTTTGGGGGTCTCCATCTGTGAAGACGCCTGGTACGACCCGGAGCTGTGGTTTCGCCGCCTCTATCCCCTGGACCCCATCCAGATCCAGATTGAGCGTGGCGCCACGGTGCTCATCAATATCTCCGCCTCGCCCTTCCAGGTGGGCAAAGAGGCCCTGCGCCACCGCTTGCTCCAGCTCCACGCCCGGAACCATAAGGTGTCCCTGGTCTATCTCAATCAGGTGGGGGGCAATGATGAGCTCATCTTCGACGGCCGCAGTCTGGTCCTGGACCCGGCCGGGGAAGCCATTGCGGTGCTGCCGGGATTTAAGGAGGCCGTGGTCACCGTGGACCTGGCCCAGCCCGGCACCCCGGGCTTATACGTCCCCGCGGAGCCCATTGCCGCAGTGCATGAGGCCCTGGTCTTGGGTCTGCGGGATTACCTGGGCAAGTGCGGCTTCACCAAAGCCGTGGTGGGTTTGAGCGGCGGCGTGGATTCCGCGGTCACCTGCTGTCTGGCCCAGCAGGCCTTAGGACGGGAAAACGTCTTGGGGGTGCTGATGCCCTCGCCCTACACCTCCCGCCCCAGCATCGACGACTCCCTGATCCTGGCCGAAAACTTGGGCGTGGCCACCAAGCTCATTCCCATCACCCCCATCTATCAGAGCTACCGGCAAGTCTTGCAAGACCCTCTGGAACTGGGCGAAATCGAAGTGACCCTGGAGAATATCCAGGCCCGCATCCGGGGCAATATCCTGATGGCTATCTCCAATAAATACGGTTATATGGTCCTGTCCACCGGCAACAAGAGCGAACTGGCGGTGGGCTACTGCACCCTGTACGGGGATATGAGCGGCGGGCTCAGCGTCCTGGCCGATGTGCCCAAGACTATGGTCTATGACTTGGCCCGCGAACTCAACCGGGACCGGGAAACCATTCCCTGGCAGATCATCCACAAGGCCCCGTCTGCGGAGTTGCGCCCGGACCAGAAGGACCAGGACACCCTGCCCCCCTACGACATCCTGGATAAGATCATGACCTCTTACCTCTCCGAAGGCTGCTCCTACGGGGAGATCGTCAAGCAGGGGTTTGACCCGGAGACCGTAAAGTGGGTGATCCGCGCCATTGACCGCAATGAATACAAGCGCCGCCAGGCCGCGCCCGGTCTGAAGATTACTTCCAAAGCCTTCGGCATGGGCCGGCGCATCCCCATCGCCGCCAGGTTCGAGTTATGATCCCGGTGATCAGACGGGGGTTATCGGTTTTTACATCACCTTGGGCGGTCGCTCAGGCGCTTCTGGGAATTCGGGGCCACTGGTCTCGGGCGCCGGCTCCGGGGGAGCCGGGGTGCGGGGCGTTGCGAGAGGGATTTCTATAACTTTGGCCTTACCAGGTGCCGGGCCGAGCTCTTCTGGGACCGCCGGGGCCACAGGAGTCGGTTCGGTCTTTTTTGCGGTCTTGAAATAGGCCGGATCAACGCGATAAAACACCTGGGGCGCCTTCTCCACCATCTTCCAGGGACCTTGAGGGCTGCGGCCCCGATAAAAGTAGTCTCCCCAGAAAAAATAGTAGGAGCCGCGGTACCGGAAGACATCGGTGGGGAGGTTAGGGGCCCAGGAAACCTGGGGAGCACCGGGGACCTCGGTCCATTGGGGTTTGACGCCGGGGGGCACCGGGTTGATGCGAATGTTCTGGGCCCCGGCCGCCCAGGGAATTGCCAGCATCGCCAAGACCACCATGAATCTGAGACAACAGGTGCTCATTCAAATTTCTTCATCTGTCCGGGAGGCAAAGGACCACCACGCTCCATTTTCTTCATCTGTCCCGGCGGCAACGGCGCTCCTCTCCAGCCGGTTTTCTTGCCCTTGGCCCACCCCGGGGGGCTTTTGAAATAAGTCGGGCCGATATTATAGAAAGGCGGGGGAGGATTGGCAATCGTCTGCCAGGGGCCGGCGAGTGACCGGGCTATTTGCCAGAGGCCTTGGCTGTAATAGTAAAATTGATTGCCGTACTGAAAAATATCTTGGCCCAGATTGGGAGCATACTGCACTCCAGGAACCTCGGGGACCGGCGCCCATTGGGGAGGCTGATTGGGGGGCAAAACGAGGCGCTGCGGGCCCGCCAGGGCCTGGTGGCCCAGGAGCAGGGTCAAAATGATTGTCAGGAACACTTTCTTGGTCAGGGGTGGCATGTTCAGACCTCCTTCAGGCTGGAATACTCTGCTGTCGGCCCACGCTCAGATCATGCAGGGGGATGAGGATGTCCGCCACCTCTTTGACCCGCTGGGCGCTGTCATACGCGTCAATAACATTGATGTGGACTCCCGAAGGAATGGGCGGCCCCGAAGCGGGGAAATTTAAGTCGTTGCAGCAAAATCCGGTAATTACCGCCTTGCCGGCTTTGGTGTTTACCACCACGGATTGGCCTCCCACCGTATGTCCGGGGGTGAGCAGCACGCTGATGCCGTCCACAATCTGGGCGTCTCCGTCCACCAGCACCACTTCCACATCATCCAGGAGGTCGGAAAAGTAGCGGTGGTCCACCGGGTGGGGCTCCTTAAAAAACTCGTACTCCTTTTTTTGCACGTAAACCCGGGCGTTGGTGCACTTGTAGTCGTTTTCGCAGTGGTCGTTGTGCAGGTGGGTGTGGATAATGATATCAATATCCTCCGGCTTGAGGCCGAAAGTTGCCAGCGCCTCTTCGAATTCCTGTATCTTCAGGCCGTACTGCTCCCCTACCTCGGGAGGCACCATAAACTGTTCCAGGCCGGTGTCCACCAGGATTTTCTCCGGCCCTCCCTCCAGGTAGAACACATAGATGGGGATCCAGATGCGTTTGCCATAGCCCTTAAGATACGTCATAATACCCTGATCCGTTTCATTGGCGCCCACCACCAGGGGATGGATGACATATTCCTGCATGGTCCTCTCCTTGGGTAACTTAATAAGATTATTATATGTCCAAATCGATAATTATAGAACTATCGGTTGAAAAATTGGTCAAGACGAGAAGCGACGTCTAACAGAGCCAGCAGCCCTGCTCCCGAATCTCCTCATACCATTTGGTCAGGAGCTGGCGGATCCCCTGCCGGTCCACCAGCAGGAGCAGGCGGGCCCGGGCCATGTCAATGAACCCGCCAAAATAGGCGAACTTCACCAGGCCCTCGAGGTTGTCCGGGGAGAAGTGCCGGGCGCGCTCCGGCACCCGCTCCCACATATCTTCGGCCTCGATGATCTCCTTGATTTGCTGGAAATGGCTTTCCAGGGTGGTGGTACGTTCTTCCAGGGTCACGGCTCACTTCATCCAGGGGGAAACGATCTGCCGAGCCAAGTTGATGGGTATGGCAAAGCCGATGCCCTGGCCCTGGGCGGAGATCATGGAATTGATGCCCACTACCTGGCCGTTGATGTCCAGCAAGGGCCCGCCGCTGTTGCCGGGATTGATGGATGCATCTGTCTGGATGAAGTCCCCATAGGTCCCTCGCCCCAGGCCCCGGCGGCCGGTGGCGCTGATGATGCCCACGGTCATGGTCTTTTCCAGCCCGAAGGGGCTGCCGATGGCAATGGCCCACTGTCCTACTCGAATTTTGGTGGAATCACCCAATCTTGCGGCCCTCAAGCCTGCCACCGGCACCTTGACCAGAGCGATATCAAAGCGGGGGTTGGTGCCCACCAGTTGGCCCGTTACCTCCCGGCCGTCGTTCAAGTGTACCTGGAGTTGTTGGGACCCGGCTACCACATGATTGTTGGTGAGGACGTAGCCCCGGCTGTCGATGATCACGCCGGAGCCCTGGCCCACCAGGCGCCGCCGGATGGGTTGGCCCCCGAACTCCCGGAACATGCCCTCAAACGGAGTGCCCCGGAAGAAATCGTCAGGGGGACCGAAAGGCTGCACCGTCACTACCCGAATGGCCTTCAGACTCACCACCGAGGGCATGGCCTGTTCGGCCACCTGGATAAAATCCTCCTGCAACCCCATCGCGGTAGCCCCCCAGACCGACTGCGGGGCCGGCAGACAGGTGGCCAGCAGGACGGCCGCCGTCAATCCCAGAAAAATAAACCAATATCGCAGACGCAGTTGCATGTAAATCCTCCTGTAGGGTACGCCCCGCGCGCCCTTAATCGTCCTTCCGGCAATTCAGCAATACCTTCAGCACCCCCGGGCGCTGCGCCCAGGCCAATGCTTTCAGCCCCTGGTCCAGGGGAAAAGTTTGGCTGATAAGGGGCCTGGGGTCCACCCAGCCCTGGCGCAAGAGGCGCAGGGCCGGGAGAAAAGGGCCGCAGCGGCTCCCCACCAAATGCACCTCCGGCACCACCAAGGCTGCGTGGTCCAGGGGATAACGGCCGAAATAGGTGCTTTTCAGGATCACGGTGCCCAGAGGCTGGACCCGGGAGAGCGCCAGTTCCAGGCCTGAAGGACTGCCGCTGGCCTCCACCACCATTTGGTAGTCTCCGGCTGGCAACTCCTTAGCTAGAAAAGTTTCCACCCCGTAAGGCCGGGCCAGGGCCAAATGGTCTTGATGGTGACCGGCGAGATTGACCTGAACCCCGCTCAAAGCCAGGACCCAGGCGGTCAACAGCCCCAGCCGGCCGTCACCCACCACCAAAACCCGGGCTGCGGGCGATATCGGGGTGGTTTCCAGGACCCGCAAGGCCGCGGCCAGGGGCTCGGTAAAGACCGCCGCTTCATCCGGGACCTCGGGTGGCACCGGATGGAGGTTGGCTGCGGGAATGGTAAGGTAGTAAGCGAAGGCCCCGTCATGGTTTTTTATCCCCAGAACCCGGCGCTCCTTACAGTGTCTGGCAAGACCCCGACGGCACAGGTGGCATTCTCCGCAACCAATATTGATCTCCCCCACCACCCGCTGTCCCAGCCAGGGGGAATCATCGGGACCGGCCACCTCTCCCACGAACTCGTGGCCCAGGATGCCGCGAAGATTGTGATAACCTTTAAGGATCTGCATGTCGGTGCCGCAGATGCCGGCCAGAGAGACCCGCACCAGAACCTCGCCGGCGCCGGGTTCAGGCCGGGGCAGGTCTTTGATGGCCGGTTTGCCGTCAAAATAGAGCGCGAGCATAAGGGTTACCAACGGTTAGTATTAGGGCGTGCCGCGCACGACAGCGTTGTGGCGGCCGGGGCTGCCTCGGTACGGGACTTCAGGAGACCGCTTCCTTCAGCACTTCCAGAGTCTGGGCCACGCTGGTTTCCCAATCCAGTCCTGCCACCGCCTCCATGGCTGATCGCTGCACCTGGGGGGCTCGGCCTCGGTCCAGGAACACCATAAGGGCCTTACCCAACCCGGTGATATCGTCGGGTTGCGGGATAATGGCGCCGTTTTCCCCGGGGTTCAGAAATTCCGCCGCGCCATTGGCCGCGGTGGTAACTACCGGCAGACCACACGCCAAGGCCTCCAACACCACGTTGCTACAGGGGTCATAAAGGGTGGGCAGGGCCAGCACCGTGGCGGCCTGATAAAACGGCGCGGTCTCGGACGCCGGCCCCCAGAATTTGACCCGGTCAGCCACTCCCAGGCGTTCCGTTAACCTCAGGTAAGGGGCGAGGCGGCCTTTGCCCACCACCCACAACTGGCCGCGCTGATCTCTTAGATTACCGAAGGCCTGCAAAAGATAGATCAAACCTTTACGTTCAAAACCCGAGCCGACGAATAAAACTATTTCGGCGTCATCCGGAACCCCCAGACGCCGGCGCAGTTCGGATCGGGGGCCGGGCTCCAGAGGGTGGAAACGCATCCGGTCCAACCCGTTATAGATTACTCGAAGACGGGCCGGTTCCACGTTGTAGTACCGGATTATTTCGTCCCGTACCTGCCGCGAATTGGCGATTACTCGCTTTAGGCCCGGAAAAGTAAAGAGACGCCGCTCTACCAAAAGCATCGTCCGGTGAAATGGGCTGAGGCGCTGCGCGGTTTGGGCCAGGGGAGAAAGATAGGGGGCTCGCCGGGTCAGCCATTCCCGGTGGCAGCCATCCCCGGCGCGGTAGACCTGGGGAGAAAGCACCCGCTCCAGGCTGAACACTACCTGGCCACGGACCTGACTCAGGAGACGGCGGCTATTGAGGGCAAAGGTAAGAACCCGCAGCGCCTTGCCCCCCCAAACGGGCACCCGCACGTAGCCCGCCTTTGGCCCCAACGAGGCCTGGGCTTCGGCCACGCTGTCCGTGCCGTACACCGTCACCAAGTGCCCGGCTGCGCTCAAGCCCCGGACCAGATAGCCCAGAGTGGTTTCGGCGCCGCCGAGGCGCGTGACCCGCTGCCGTAGGAGAGCGATTTTCATAGAATAGCTAAGAGATCGGGTTTGGCGCACGTGGAGGGGCGGGTTTAAAACCCGCTCCTCCAACAATGGATGTGTATCTTTATAATTTCAAACCTATTTCCCTTTGATCGCCGACCCGCCGAAATGTTCCGCCATGTGCTCCAAAACTTCCTCTGGGGTCAACTCGACCAGACATCGGCTGATTTTGGAACCATGGCAGCCGTCTTTACCACAGGGCAGGCACTCCCAGTCCTTTTTGATCACCAAGTGGTCTTCGCCCCAAGGGCCCCAATTGAACACGCCGCTGGGACCGAAGAGCGCCACTGCCGGAGTGTTTACCGCCGCGGCCAGATGCATGGGGGCGCTATCCATGCCAAAGAATAGACGCGCCCGGGCGATGAGGGCCCCTAATTCCTTCAGGCCCAGGCGCCCCACCAGATTGATGGGGCCAGCCCGACATTCCTGCAGCACCGCAGCGAGCAAATCCTGTTCATGGGTGGCTTTAGTCCCGGTGAGCACCACGGGCAGGTTCCATTCCTGTTCAAAGGCCTCGATTACTCGGGCATAGCCGCTGGGGGTCCAGCACTTGAAGCGCCAGCCGGCCCCGGGATGCACCACCACGAAAGGCCGCTCAGCCAGTCCCAGAGAGGCGAGCAGGCCGCGCACCCGTTGTTCCACCTGGTCATCCCAAAAGAATTGTAGGTGGGGATTAACCGGAGAAATGCCGAGAGCCCGAACGGCAGCCAGATTCTGTTCCACCAGATGCATTTTCACCGGGGGGCGAGGCAACAGACGGGTGAAACAAGCGTGGCGCTGCCAAAAAGGCTGGCGCGGATGCTCAAAGCCCAAGCGCTCCCGAGCCCCGGTGAGAAAAGCATAAATAGCCCCCCGGTCGCCACCGGACAACTCCAGCACCAGGTCAAAGTGCGCCTGCCGGAGTTTCCGGATAAAGCGCAGCGTCTCCCTCCAGGTCGCTCCTCGCCGGTCCACTACCAATAGCCCGTCCAGGCCCGGATGGTCCGCCACCATCGCTTCAGTGCCTTTGGGAACCAGGTAAGTCAGGTGGCAATCAGGCCAGGCCTCTTTTAGCGCGGCGATCACCGGGGTGCTCACCAGGACATCCCCCGGTTGCTTGAGCTTGATTACCAGGATGCGCTTAGGACTCGGAGTCGGCATTGCGGGTAGCTTTGGGACCCATGGCCACACCCCGCTCGGAGGCGCGGATGAACTCCAGGAGGTGGACCACTTCCGGGGTAAGAGGGACTTCCTGTTCCACCTGGGCCATGGCCGCTTTGAGGTTGCCCCGGCGGAAGAACAAGAGACGGAAAGCCTGGCGCAAGGCGGCAATATTTGGGGCAGCCAGGCCGGCCCGCTTCAAGCCCACCAGGTTAACCCCCACGACGGTGTGGGTGTCATCAATCAAGCTGTAAGGCGGGATGTCCCGTGAGGCCCGGGAGCCGCCCCGCAGGATGGCCAGGGTCCCCACCCGGATGAACTGGTGCAGCAGGCAGTTGGCCGAGATAAAAGCCCGGTCCGCCACCTCCACATAGCCGCCCACCAGGGCGCCGTTGACCACCACCACGTGATCTCCCAGCGAGGAGTTGTGGGCCATGTGGCTCAAGGCCATGAGAAAATTGTGGTTCCCCACCCGGGTGGCGCTGCCAGGGGTTGTGCCCCGGTGGATGGTGACGTATTCCCGGATACGGTTGTGGTCGCCGATGATAGTATAGCTCTCTTCGCCTTTGAAGGCGTAATCCTGGGGCTCATAGCCCACAATGGCCCCGAAGCCGATGAGGTTGTCCTCACCGATGGTGGTGTAAGGCCCGATATAAGCGTGGGCCAGGATGCGGGTGCCGGGGCCGATCTTGGTCGGGCCGTCAATGAGCACTCCCGGCCCTACGGCCACATCCGGCGCCAACTCAACTCCGGGGCCGATCTGGGCGCTGGGGTCAATGGCCATTAAGACTTCCTCCCCGTGAGAGTTCCCGGAGATAGTAATATTTCAAAAATTTGTACATGCTCATGAGCGCCGCCAGCGTATAACCCGTTGTGCCCTCCAGAAATCCTCGCCGCAGGATATAGAGATGGAGAAAGGTGAAAAAGGGGCGGTAGACCAGTTCTCCGAGATAAGGGCGCCGGCCTCGTTTGACCAGCTCCACCGCAGCTAGGCGAGCATAGCGGTCCATGCGCATGACGTATTCGCTGACTGAGCGATAGCTGTAATGGTCCAGGGGCGTCTCGAGATTGCCCACGGGTCCGGCCATCACCACCTCTTCGTGGACCTCCCGGTCCCGGAAGCGGCCCTGGTCCCGGCGAAAGAGGCGCAGGGTGTAATCGGGATACCAGCCCAAATGCCTGATCCAGCGGCCACAAAAGTAGTTCTTCCGGGGCACCCGGTAGCCAGCCAGGGGCCCGTTCGCCTGAACCACCGCCTGGATTTCGTCCCGTAAGGCCGGCGGCACTCGCTCATCGGTATCCAGGCTGAAGACCCAGTCGCCCCGGGCCTGATCCAGGGCATAGTTCTTGGTGCGGCCGAAGCCTTGCCACGACGTAGTAAAGACCCGGTCAGTATAAATACGGGCCACTTCCACGGTGCGGTCAGTGCTGCCCGTGTCCACCACCACGATATCGTCGGCAAAGCTGGCGGACGCCAGGCACTCGCCCATATTGGCTTCCTGGTTCAGGGCGATGATGATGACGGATAATCGGGGCATAGTTTCGTTGCCAGTTTGTCAGCTTATTTCTGGAAACTGACCACTGGCCACTGACTACTGCTTTAAAGGTTTGGCCTCGTCAATGAGCATGATGGGGATGTCGTCCTTGATTTCATAAACCAGGCGGCATTTATCGCAGATGAGCCCGTCGCCCTTCTCATTCAAGCGAATGTCCCCCTTGCACTTGGGACAGGCTAAAATTTCCAGTAGTTCTTTGCTGATGGGCATCGGTCCTCCAAAATTGGCTGAGGTTATCTCAAACAGAGACCGGCGCAGGTGGGGGCCGGTTAATTTATCTCAAGATACCGTATATTATCAGCTAATGGGCCGGACTGACAAGATTTTCTCACACGCAGCCTCAACCATTTCCGGCGGCAGGTCGGCGAGGCACCGGGGTTCGGGGCACTGACGTTTAAAGCAGGGGCTGCAGGCCAGTTCCAGGCGCAACACCTGGTGACCAGCGCCGAAGGGGCCGGTGCGCCAGGGGGCGGTAGGGCCGAAGAGGGCCACCACCGGCGTCCCTAACGCCGCGCCCAGATGCATGGTTCCAGTATCGGTGGTGACAGCCAGGCGGGCTCGCCGGAGGATGGCAGCCAGTTCCGCCAGGGAGGTGCGCCCCGCTAAGTTGAGCACCGGTGATCGCGCCTTTGCGGTGATCCCTGCCACCAAAGGCTGATCGCTGCCACTGCCGGTCAGGGCCAACTGCAATCCCTGCTCGTGCAGCCACTCGGCCAGGCGGGCCCAGGATGCGGCGGGCCACAGCTTGGAGGCCCAGCGGGCGCCGGGATGGAGCACCGCCAGGGGCCGCCCTGCTTCCCCCGGAAGCAACTGCGAAGTATCAACCCCGACATCCAACCCCAGATAAAAGCGGGGCAGGACTGGGGAGGCCCCCAGGTAGTGGGCCAAATTGAGGTAACGCCAGACCGCGTGGGCCTCCGGGTTAAACGGCGGCACGCGCTCGGTGAGCGCCAGATAACTGCCTTCCCGGGTCCGGTCATAGCCCACTTTGCGAGGACTTTGGGCCAGGGCCACCCACACTGCGCTCTTGAGCAACCCCTGGAGGTCCAGGACCAGATCAAAGGGGCGGGTGCACAGCAGGTGAAGGAGCCGGCGCACCCTGGCCGGGTTGGAGCCGCCCAGCAGTTCGCCGGGGCGCAACCGGGGCGCCTCCCAGATCTCGTCCAGGTCTGGGTGGCCGGCTAAAAGCGGCGCATACGCGGCCTCCACCAGCCAAGTAATATGGGCCTCCGGGTAGGTAGACCGCAGGGCCTCCAGGGTGGGCAGAGTATGGAGCACATCCCCGAAGGAACTGAGCTTGACCAGGAGAATCCGGGGTCGGCCGGGGACGTTTTCTACAGGCATTATCCTTTAGAGCTCTCCCAATAAATTGCTGCTAAAGAGGGCATACCGGCGTCTTAAGTACACGCAGCCATTCAGCATAGGAATCATTCGCCCTGAAATCATCCACGCTTAAAGTCTTGCAAAATCCACTCCGCCGCTTTCTCCAAGTCGGGGGCCACATGGACGGGCTGCGCCCTTGACGCGCCCCGGAGGTATGCATATTCCCCCAAACCATAGCCGGTGAGCACCAGGATACCTTTAACCCCGGCGTTGGCCGCGGTTTCCACATCCCGGTAGCGGTCGCCCACGGCATAAGAGCGGACTAGATCCAGGTCCAGGTCCTGGGCCGCCTGCTGCATCAAGGTGGGGCGGGGCTTGCGGCAGGCGCAGTTCGCCTCTGGGGCATGGAGGCAGACATAGATACCGTCCACATGCGCGCCCTTCGCTGCCAGGAGCGTTTTTAGATGTTCATGGACTTCATCCACCAGAGAGGCAGGAAAATAGCCCCGGGCGGCCCCGGACTGGTTGGTGACGATCACTACCTTGAACCCTGCCTCATTGAGCCGGCGGATGGATGAGGCAGCCTGGGGTAGCAGACGGAAGCGGCTGAGATGATTGATATAGCCCATTTCCTCATTGATGGTGCCGTCCCGGTCCAGGAATACCGCGGGGTGGCTCATTGGCCGGCCTCGAGACGGAAGCGGGCGGCGGATAGGACTTCGTCCACGCCGATGGCGGTCAAGCACGGATAACCGATCTCGCAGGTGCGCTTGAAGCAAGGGCTGCACGGCCAGGGATGGCGAAGCACCGTGGCCTGGGAGGAGAAGGGGCCGGTAGCCACCGGGTCGGTGGAACCGAACAGGGCCACCTGGGGCACCGCAAGCGCCGCGGCGGCATGCATCAACCCTGAGTCATTGGTGACCAGGAGACGCAGTTGGGACAGCAATCCCAAGGCCTGGCGCAGGCTGGTCCGCCCCACCAGGTCAACCACTGGCGCCTGGAGATGCTCTTTGACCAGGTCTGCCACCGGACGTTCTTCCTTGACTCCCAGGAGCACGAGACGGGCCCCGAACTCCCGCTGCAGCGCCATTCCCAGGGCGCCGAAGCGCTCCGACGGCCAGCGTTTAGCCGGGCCAAAAGCCGCCCCGGGGCTCAATCCCACCCAGGGGCCATCTCCAGGGAGGTCGACTTCAGCCAGGAACTGGGCCGCATTGTCCGCTTCCTCAGATTCCAAATAAAGCGCGGGAGGGGTGAAGCTGGCCACCCCTCCCAGGGCCTTGAGCAAGCCTAAAAAATAAAAAACGGTGTGCAGGCCGGCCAGATGCTGACGGCCGGACACGGCCTCTTTGAGGAAGAGGCCCCGGGCATCGGTATTATATCCCACCCGGGACGGCACTCCCACCAGCCATAACCCCAGAGCGGATTCCATCGAATTGGGCAAGGCCAGGGCCACGTCGAAGCGCCCGCGCATTTCCCACAGGACCTGCCACTTGCCCCGGCCCGCAGGATAGCGGATGACCTCCACCACACCGGGCTGGGCCGCAAACAAGGGGGCTACCCGGGGCATCGCCAGCATGGTGAACTCAGCCAGGGGGAAGACCCTTTTGAGCCCGGACAGCAACGGCAGACTCATGATCGCATCACCCACCCAGTTGGGCGAGCGCACCAGGACCCGCCGCACCACTTCCGGGTCCCGGGCAAACCGGCGGGAAATTTGCAGCCGGGTAAAACGCTGCCGGACCTCAGGAGGCAAGGGTTGTTCTCGGAGCTGGCGAGCTTTTGGCATGGACGCAGGATTCATCTTAGACATTGTAAAACATTTTATGCAGATACGGTAGGGGCATCAGAAGAGGCGCCAAGCGCTCTGAGGTATGGTCTGAGGTATGGGATTTGAGCCCAGTAGTGTTTCTGAAGCTTGAAGTTTTCTATCTCTTCAGGCCCTGTTCCAGGAACGCCAACACGCGTTCAGGTTCCGTCCACCGGGCTTCTACATCCAGGACCCACAGGCAGACCTCTTCATCCCAACGCTCTCCCAGTCGGGCCCAATCCTTTGCGGTGGTGATGAGGGCTTCGGCTCTCTGGGTCCGGGCCAGTTCAACCAGGTTATGCAGCTCCTGGGGGGCGTAGGCATGGTGGTCGGGGAACGTCTGGAAGCCTTTCAGGTCTGTCCCCAGTTCCTGCAAGGTCTTGGCAAACACCTCAGGCCTTGCCAGCCCTGCAAAGGCCATCAGGGAACGATGGCGCAAAATCTCCGGCGCCTCGATATATCCCCTCGGATAGGATGTGGCCCGCACCGGAGAGATGGTCGCGGTAAATATTTTTTTGTCCGGAAAGGTCTGGCGCAGCGCTATGAGCCTGGATTGATGCAGCTCCGGGTCGTACCGGGTCAGGATGATGGCCTGGGCGGCGCTCAAGGCGGTGAGGGGCTCCCGTAGAGGACCACGGGGCAGCAGATAACCGTTGCCAAAGGGCGAGCCCGCGTCCAGCAGCACCAGGTCCAGGTCCCGGTGTAGCTGGAAATGCTGGAAGCCGTCATCCAGGAGGAAGAGATCGGGCTTGAACTCCTCCCAGGCGGCCAGCCCCGCGGCATAACGGCAGGACCCGGTGTAGACCGCCACGCCGGGCAGGGCGCGGGCCAGCCAGTAGGGCTCCTCCCCGACTTCGGGCGGCTGGTGATAGAGGCGTTCGCCATCGGAAAGGCGGGTGGGGTCTCGGGTCAAGCCGCCGTAGCCCCGGCTGAGGATGGCCACCCGTTGGCCCCGCTCCCGCCAAAGCCCAGCCAGGCAGGCCACCACAGGGGTCTTGCCGGTCCCCCCCACCGTGAGGTTCCCCACGCTGATTACCGGGGCCGGGAGTCGCTTAACCTTAAACACTCTCCGGGCGTACAGGGCTCGCCGGAGTTGGGCCCCTCGGCCATAAAACCAGGAGACGGCCGCAACGGCTGTGGCGAACGCGGCGTTGGCGGGCGGGCCGGCATCCTCCCCCCCCTGCAAGCGCCGGAACAGATTGTGCCAGTAAGGCCGCATAGTTTACGTTATAGACGATTTCGGCGCTCTCTGGCAACATTTCCGGTTGCTGCCAAACCAAAATGGCTGACCGGCTTACTTCATGGAAAACCCCAAGGCCGGCTGGTAACATTTTTGGGCGTACTCTTTCACCATGCGCCGGGCGCTGAATTGGGCGGCGGTACTCTTGATGGCATTTTTCATCAACTGCACCCATTCCTGGGGAATACCATCATCGTCGGTCTTATAAAAGAGGGGCACTACTTTATGCTCCAGGATATCGTAAACAGTTGCGGCGTCCTGGGCGTCCCGGTCATCTCCGCTTTCGGCGCCGAAGGCCCAGCCGTTAGCATCATTGAAGCCCTCAATCCACCAGCCATCCAAAATGCTCAACTGGGGCAGGCCGTTCAAGGAGGCCTTCATACCGCTGGTGCCACAGGCCTCCAGGGGCGGCAGAGGGTTATTGAGCCAGACGTCCACCCCGTGGACCAGGTACTGGGCCAGCAATTCCCCGTAGTCTTCCACAAAGGCGATCCTCCCCTTCATCTCAGGGTCCCGGGCGAAATTAAAGATGCGCTGGAGGATGCGTTTGCCCGGGTCGTCGGCGGGGTGGGCCTTGCCGGCGAAGATGATCTGCACCTGCTGCCAGGGTTTGTGGAGGATGGCTTTGAGGCGCTCCAGGTCATGAAAGACCAGGTCGGCCCGCTTGTAGGTGGCGAACCGCCGGGCAAACCCCAGAGTCAAGACGGCAGGGTCGAGCAAGACCCCGCCCGCCACCACGTTGGTGCAATTGACGTGATCGTTTCCCCAACGCAGCCGGGTCCGCTCCCGAATCCAGTCGATAAGCCTGGTCTTTTGCTGGCGGTGCACGTCCCAAAATTCTTTGGCAGGGATGTCGTCCAACATCTCCCAGACGGCTGGATTATCGTGATCTTCTTGCCAGTTAGTCCCAAGATAACGGTCAAACAGGGACTTCATTTCGGGCGAAATCCAGGTGGGCACATGGACGCCGTTGGTGATGGAAATAATGGGAACCTGGTCCTCGGGCTTATCCGGCCACAATGGCTGCCACATCTTACGGGAAACCTCGCCGTGCTTGGCGCTGACGCCGTTGCGGTAATCCGACATCTTCAGGGCAAACGCGGTCATGTTGAAGCCGGCGTTGGGGTCCGCGGGGTTGCGTCCCAGGTTGAAAAAGTCATCCCGGCTCAGTCCCAGGCGGGGGTAGTATTTGGTGAAATACTTCTCCATGAGGTCAAAGGGGAAGACGTCGTGGCCCGCGGGCACCGGCGTGTGGGTGGTGAACACCGAGGTGGCCCGCACCTCTTTGACCGCGTCTGCATAAGTCATCTTACCGTCTTCCATGCGTTCCCTGATACGTTCCAAGAGGGCAAAGGCCGGGTGTCCTTCATTCATGTGGAGCACCGAATGCTTGATGCCCAGAGCGGCCAGGATTTCCGTGCCCCCCAGTCCCAGAACTATTTCCTGGAGTAACCGCTCTTCCAGCTCGCTGATGTAGAGGTGGTCGGAAATCCGGCGGTAGGCCGGATCGTTGGCCGGAAGGTCCGTATCCATCAGGTAGAGAGGGATGCGCCCCACGGTAACTTTCCAGACTGAGACATAGATGGGCGGTTCGCATACCGGCACCTGCACGATGAGCTGTTCGCCTTGCTCATTGAGCACCCGGGCAATGGGCGCCGCGTCCCGGTCCAGGATTTCGTCGGTGCCCTCCTGCCAGCCGTCGGCATTGATCATCTGGCGCAGATAGCCGTCGGGATACATGAAGCCCACGGCCACCAGGGGGGTCCCCAGATCGCTGGCCTCCTTGAGATGATCCCCCGCCAGAAACCCCAGCCCTCCGGCATAGAAGGGCAGAGAGTGGTGCAGGCCGTACTCCAGGGAAAAGTAAGCGATGGGTTCGCACTCCGTGTCGGTGATATTGGCCGTGAACCAGCAGGCCCGGTTCTCCAAATCCTGGCGAAACCGGGCCAGGACCGGGTCATAGTGGCGAAGATACTTCGGGTCGCCGGCCGCGGCCATAAGGATCTGGGCCGGCAGCGCCTCCAAAAGTTTCACCGGGTTGTGCCCCGTTTCTCTCCAGGCCAAAAGGTCCAACATCCTAAAAAGATTCCTGGCTTCGGGGCGCCAGCTCCACCAGAGGTTGGAAGCCAACTCGCCCAGACCCGCCAGTCGCTCCGGCAAGTGAGGAAATTTCCCTTTCAGACTATCTTCCATGGGCGCGCACTCCTGCACGAGGATTTAAGGGGCTTAAAAAAATATATTTTAACCTAAGGCTTATTGGGGGGAAAGCAAGGGTGGGGTGGGGAGGAACTTATTGTTAAATGAAGAATGAGAAAATGGTTTAACAAAATTTATTGATTCTATCGAATTTATTTAATAATATGCCCTATATTGCCGATTTAAATCATAGGTATGATTATGAGCTATATCTCCTCAACAAATGGTCAGACTTATAGAAATGCCAAAGAATACGAATCGGGGCATCGGCGAAGGTTAAATCTCTCACCATACTTCCATACGAGCTTAGGCAGTTTATTTGGCTCTTCGCTGTTTGGTGTGGGTAAATATCCCGATTCTGTGGTCTAAGT
>DZCR01000070.1 GCA_022736495.1 Desulfobacca acetoxidans | reverse complement strand
GCAGCGGGGGGAGAGGGGGTAGAGGAGGTCGCTTGGTTTTGTAATCGTAAGACACTAAAGCAGTTACACTTTTCCCCCTCTCCCCCAATGGGGGAGAGGGCCGGGGTGAGGGGGAAGTATTCTTCTCGGAGTAAAAAGTGGGTCAGCAAAATCATGAATTATTGGAAGACTTATGACCAGCGGCCTCCTTTGCAAAAACCTAACCGGACACTGCTGCCTAAATCCCCCTTTTCCAAAGGGGGAATTCAAAGCACTCCCTTCTCGTAAGGGAGGGCTGGGGGATTTTCCCGAAATGGCGGCTGTACTGCGTCTGCACAGGCGAGACGTCGGTGCCACCTGGCAAGAGCACCTTCGCTCACTCACCGGGCCCCTCAGCCATGGCCCGGACCAGGTCCATTTTGCCGATGATGCCCACCAGCTTCTCCCCCTCCAGCACCGGGAGGGTGTGCACCTTCTGTTTGGCCATGAGGGCCGCGACCTTGGCGACCGGTGTGTCCGGGGTTACCGTGACGGGGTTGGGAGTCATACAGTCCTTCACCGTGGTGCCCAGCATCTTCTCCACCCGGTGGATCATATGCGAGGGGATCTGAAGGTAGATATGGAAATCCAGGATATTGATGGCGGGGGGCAACTCCAGGTCCCGGGCCCGCTCCACCAGGTCGTTTTGCGTTATGACCCCCACCAGGCGGCCGCCTTTCGCCACCACCGGCACCCCCCCGATCTTGCGATTTTCCAAGATCTTGGACAAATCCGAGATGGAGGTTTCCGGGGCCACCGTGAGGATCTCCGTGGTCATGATATCACGCGCTTGTAGCATATATCTTCCTCTGTGAGGGGTATGAGGCCCTGGATGAACTGCTCCAGGACGTCGGGGAAAACTGTGAGTAAATCGCCGGCGATCATCCCCCGAAGGCCGTGACGGCTGACGAAATAATCGGCGGCCAGGCCGTGGAGGTAGACGCCCAGGCGGGCCGCGTCCCAGGGAGTCAGCCCCTGGGCCAGGAACCCGCCGATGAGGCCGGTGAGCACATCTCCCGTGCCGCCGCTGGCCAGGGCCGGATTGCCCGTGGGGTTGAGGCTGACGCGGCCATCTGCTGCCGCCACCAGGGTCTGCGCCCCTTTGAGCACCAGGGTGATGCCGAATTTGGCCGCGGTCTCCCGGGCGATTTCCAGGCGCCGGGCCTGCACCTCCGGGACGGAGAGCCCCACCAGCCGGGCCAGCTCGCCGGGGTGCGGGGTCAGGAGGCGGGGTCCCGCCGCGCTGGTTAAGCAAGACGTATCCCTGGCCAGATTGTTGACGCCGTCGGCGTCGATGACCATGGGGTGCGGCAGGTCGTGCACCAGCCGGCAGACCAGCTCCCGGGTCTCCGGGTGGGTGCCCAGACCCGGCCCCAGGGCCAGGGTGAATTTTTCGCCCAGGAAGTCACGGATCGGCGCCAGGGCCGTCTTCCCCAAGGCCCGAACTCCCACGGCCTCAGGCAGGGGCACGGTCATGACCTCGGTGAGCTTTACTTCCAAAATATCATTCAGACTGGCAGGAATCCCCAGGGTCACCAGCCCGGCCCCGGCCCTAAGCCCCGCTTCGGACGCCAGCGCGGCGGCCCCGGTCTTGCCCTCGGAGCCGGCCAGTACCAGCAGGTGTCCAAACGTCCCCTTGTTGCTGCCGAAGGGCCGGGGCGGCAACAGCGTCCGCAGGTCCGGGGCCTCCGCCAGTTCGAGATTCATGTCGTGGGCGAGCTCTGGGGGAATGCTGATGTCCACCCAGAGCCGACCCGTGTAATCCCGGCCCGGCGGCACAATCTGACCCAGCTTGGGCCAGCCAAAGGTCACGGTGACCCGGGCCTTCAGGGCTACGCCCAGCACTTCCCCGGTATCGGCGGAGAGGCCCGTGGGGATATCCACCGCCAACACCGGCGCTCGCAGGTGATTGAGGCGTTCGACAAGCGTGGCCATGAGGCCTTTAACCGGGGAATTGAGGCCGGTGCCCAACAGGGCGTCCACGATGAGACCGGCTTTGGCCAGGCGATGGATGGCGGGATTTAAGTCGGCGTTGGTGAGGATTTCTGCCACCGTAACCCCCAGGTGGGCCAGGATATCCAGGTTGACCCGGGCGTCACCTCTAACCTTATCCCGCTCCCCCAAGAGAAATACGGCCACGGGAATGCCGTGGTTCGCCAGGTAGCGGGCCACCACAAAGCCGTCGCCGCCATTGTTGCCTCTTCCGGCCAGCACCGCCACTTCCCCCGGGGGGGCTGGAAATTCCCGGCGGAGAATCTGAAAGGTGGTCCGCCCGGCATTTTCCATGAGGACCAGGGAAGGGATACCGAGGTCGGCAATGGCCCGGCGGTCCAACTCCCGCATCTCAGATGCCGTCACGAGCTTCATGTCTCTACCTGGACGTAAATTTTTGGTTTAAGATAACACACTGAGGGGGGTAAATCCAGGTCTTGTACAGGCGGTTGGCTGCAGAAAGGCCAGGCGCCGCTGCGGCCAGAATTTTCTGCCGGCTGATTGGCGAAAAAGACGACCCGGCCCCAAGGATAATCCTGTTGACTCACGGCCTTGGGATTGATAAATTTTAAACGAGGGGAAAAGTCTGTTCATCAGCAAGGCAACTGTGATCATCATAATCGATTATCAGGCCGGCAACCTCACCAGCGTGGTCCGGTCCCTCAAGGCCCTGGGGGTGGAGGGCGCAGTGACCCAGGACCCGGCGGTGGTGGCCCAGGGGAGCCGCGTCATTTTTCCCGGGGTGGGAGCGGCCGGCAAGGCTATGGCCACTCTGCAGGAATTAGGGCTGGATCAGGCCCTGCGTCAGAGTTTTGCCCGGGGCGTTCCCATTCTGGGTATCTGTCTGGGAGCCCAAATCATCCTGGAGGCCAGTGAGGAAAACAACGCCACCTGTCTGGGCCTGCTGCCGGGCCGCACCCGGGCGCTGACCCGGGTGGATAACCTGAAGATCCCCCACATGGGCTGGAACCAGGTGCGCTTTCTTCAGCCTCACCCGGTATTCAAGAATTTGCCGGAGGGCGCCGAATACTATTTTGTGCACAGCTACTATCCGTCTCCGGAGACGGCGGCCATGGTGTTGGGGGTGACGGACCACGGCCGGGAATTTCCCAGCGCCATTGGCTGGCGTAACCTGGTGGCCACCCAATTCCACCCGGAGAAAAGCGGTCGCTTCGGATTGCAGATCCTCAAGAACTTCCTGGCCTGGGACGGCTTACATGCTGAGTAAGCGGATCATTCCCTGCCTGGACGTCCGGGACGGCCGGACCACTAAGGGCATCAAATTCAAGAACAATGTGGATATCGGCGATCCGGTGGCCATGGCCCGGCTCTACTACGAAGCCGGCGCCGATGAACTGGTGTTCTATGACATCACCGCCTCCAGCGACCGCCGGAACATCATGATCGACGTGGTGCGGCGGGTGGCCGCGGAGATCTTCATTCCCTTTTCGGTGGGCGGCGGCATCCGTAATCTGGGCGACATGCGGGATGTTCTGCTGGCGGGGGCCGAAAAAGTGAGCGTCAACAGCGCCGCCATCCTGGACCCCTCGCTGATCACCGCCGGGGCCCAGGCCTTCGGCAGCCAGTGCATCGTGTTAGGCATGGACGTAAAAAAAGTTACTCCTTCCGCCACTATCCCTTCGGGCTATGAAATGGTGATCCATGGCGGCCGGACTTTCATGGGGATCGACGCCCTCTGGTGGGCCCAGGAGGCGGTGCGGTTGGGAGCCGGGGAAATTTGCCTTAACTCCATCGATGCCGACGGCACCCAATCGGGCTATGAGCTGACCCTCACCCGGATGATTTCCGAAGCCGTGCCTATTCCGGTGATCGCCTCGGGCGGCGCCGGCACCCCCGAACACCTCCGGGAGGTTCTCACTCAAGGCCGGGCGGATGCTGCGCTCATCGCTTCCATGGTCCATTACGGCACCTATACCATTGCAGGCATTAAAGATTATCTGGCCCAACACCATATCCCGGTTCGCCTGGTCTGGTAAGGGCATTAACTTGCCCCACAAAGGATGCCATTGAACGATCACTTAGATAGGGAATTTGCCGATCATCCGGAAGAGCTGCCTGAGATTCTGGAGCCCAAAATCGAAGAGGATAATGAAGAGGCCGAATCAACTCTGCCGATTCCCAGCGATCTCGACCTGGTGCAACGCTACATCAGGGAGGCGAACCACTTTGCCCTGCTCACTCCGGAGGAGGAGAAGGCCCTCACCACCTATTTCCATGAGACCGGCGATCGGGAAACCGGTTCCCGCTTGATTACCAGCAACCTGAGGCTGGTCATCAAGATCGCTCTGGAATTCCAGAAATATTGGATGAAGAACCTGCTGGACCTGATCCAGGAGGGCAACATCGGTCTCATGCACGCCATCAGAAAGTTCGATCCCTACCGGGGCATCAAGCTCTCCTACTATGCTTCCTTTTGGATCAAGGCCTACATCCTCAAATTTATCATGGACAACTGGAAGCTGGTGAAGATCGGCACCACGCAATCCCAGCGGAAACTCTTCTACAACCTGAAGCGGGAAAAGGAAAAACTCCGGGCCCAGGGCTTTGAACCAGGCCCCAAACTCCTGGCTGAGGTCCTGAACGTGAAGGAGGAAGAAGTCATTGAGATGGACCAGCGCCTGGGAGGCTGGGAGCTTTCTTTGGACGCGCCCTTGAAAGACGGTTCGGATGAGTTTCACAAGAATTTCTTGCCGGCCACCGATCCCCATGTGGAAGAAGTATTGGCCCAGGCGGAATTGAAAGGCTTGTTTCGCCGGAAGTTGGAGGAGTTTCGCACCGAGCTCAATGACAAGGAATTGGATATTTTGGACCTGCGCCTGTTGGCCGAAAAACCCATGACCCTGCAGGAGATCGGGGTCCGCCACCACATTTCCCGGGAGCGGGTGCGCCAGATCGAAGACCGCCTCATTAAAAGGTTGCGGCAACATCTCAAAAATGAAATTGCTGATTGGGAAGATTATCGGACCCCCATCGCGGATTAGGAGTTCAAAGTTCAAAGGTTAAAGTTGGGTGAACCTTGAACTAAAAACCCTGCGGAACAGCAGTTAATAAAGCGCCCAATGTCAACCAAAGTAAGTAGCATATTACCCATCCACAAATTCCGGTCCAACCTCCTGCGCTGGGGGATTCTGGGGTTGTGCCTGTGCCTGGCGATTACGGGCTGCGCCTCCCTCAGCAAAGTAACCTCCCTGGCGACCGGAGGCAAAACCACGCCGGAAACTGCGCAAAGCCAGGCGTATTATCACTTTCTCAAGGCGCAGCAGTTCTTGGTGGTCGACGACGTGCCCAGGGCCATCCAGGAATATAAGCTAGCCCTGGAAAATGATCCCAATTCCCCTTACCTGCAAATGGAATTGGCCGCCCTTTACCAACGTCAGGGAAATATCAAGGAAGCCCTGGCCCACGCCCAAAGATCCATCCAATTAGACCCCAAGCAGCAAGAGGCGTATTTCCTTCTGGCCGGCCTCCACGTGGGACTGAACCAACTGCATGAGGCTACCCGGGAATACGAACGCATCCTGCGGCTAGACCCGGGAAACCGGGAAGCCCGCCTCTTTTTGGCCACGCTCTACGCCCAACAGCGGCGGTATCCCCAAGCCATTCACACCGTCCAGGAACTCTTGCGGTTGGATCCCCAATTGGTAGTGGGTTACTACTATTTGGGTCGCATCTACCTGGAGACCGGTCGCCTGGCGGAGGCGAAAAAAGAATTTACCCGGGTTCTCACCATGGACCCCACCTTCGTCCCGGCTCTGTTCGATCTGGGGGCCACTCTGGAACGAGAGCGCCAGTACACCCGGGCCCTGGCCATATATCGCCGCATCCTCCGCTCCCAGCCCCGCAACTCCAGGGCCTGGGCCAGCATCGGCCGCCTGTATCTGGTGATGAATCATTACGGGGAGGCCCAAAAGGTCTTTCAAAAGATCTTGGACCTGGAAAAGAACGACCCGGCGGCAAATTTCAATATCGCCCTCATTTTCCTGGAGCAGAAACTGCCGGACGACGCCATACGTTTCTTTCGGCCCCTGTTAACCCACCCCCGCTATGAGAACCGGGTGCGTTATTTCATCGGCATGGCCATGGAGGAAAAGGGCGATTTGAAGGCGGCTATCCGTGAGTACCAATTGGTAGCGCGGGATTCCGAACAATACCTTCAAGCCCGCCTGCGTATGGCCTACCTCAACTTTCAGACGGGCCACAAAGAACAGGCCCGGCAGATCCTCAATGAACTCCAGGCCATAGCTCCCAGACAGGAGGAGATTTATCTCACCAGATCCTACTTTTATGAAGAAGACAACCAGTGGGACCTGGCCATCCAAGCCCTCAAGGCCGGGCTGGACAAGGTGGAGCGGCCGTCGGAAATCCATTTCCGTTTGGCGGTGCTCTATGAGAAACAGAATAATCGCGATGACAGTATCGAGCAGATCAAGCAAGTTCTGGCATTGGACCCGAACAATCCCGACGCCCAAAATTTCCTCGGCTACACCTACGCCGAGCAGGGCGTAAATCTGGATGAAGCGGAACGGCTGATCCGGGAGGCCTTGCGGGCCAAACCCAACAGCGGCCAAATCATTGATAGCCTGGGATGGGTCTTGTATAAGAAAGGCCAATATGCCAAGGCGGTGGTCGAATTGGAGCGGGCTCACCGTATCATGCCCCAGGACAGCACCGTGGCTGAACATTTGGGTGATGCGTATTTCCAGCAGAAACGCTACCGGGATGCCTTGCGGGTCTATCGCCGGGCCTTGGGCATGGAGAATGCCAATGCCCCGGAATTGCGCAAGAAAATCAATAAGCTGGAAATACTTTTAGGAGAACGGCCCCATTGAAACGTAACCTCTTCTGGCCGGCGTTGCTGATTTTCCTCCTCCTGGGGGGGTGCCGGGCCCTGCCGCCGGCCCCGCCGCCGGTGACGGGGATCTCCTCTGAGGCACTCCTCGCCCGCCTCAGGGCCCGGCAGCAGCAGATTCAATCCTTTCAGGCCAAAGGCCGCATCACCTTTTTATCCCCCCAACAGAATTATTCGGGCACAGCCCTGCTTGCCGGTCGTCTGCCGACCAGCCTTAAGGTCGATATCCTGGATTTCTTCGGCCGCACCATCCTGAGCTTCGCCACAGACGGCGCCGAGGTCAAGATCCTGTCTCCCCAGGAAAACAAGCTGTTACGCGGCCCCGCCACTCCCGGGAATTTAGCTGCATTTATCCCCCCCACGGTTAGTCTGCCGCAGGCCTTACGCCTGCTGGTCGGGGCCTTGCCCTTCAGTCCCGGCCCTCCAGACCACTTTGAGTATCAGACCGCCTCGGGGCGCTACCTGCTGGAATGGCGCCAGGGCAGCGCCCTTGCCGAGCGCCTCTGGGTGGATGCCCAGGGGCTCTACCCGGTGGCCGACGAGTGGTTCGGCGGGGCCGCCACGCCGCGTTTTACGGCGGAACTGGGCGGCTTCGGCACCCTGGCGCCCGACCTCCCCGAAAAAATTACCCTGAAGACCGCCACGCCGAAGATGGAGCTGCGCCTGGTGTATGGCGACCTCAAGCTCAATCCGCCTCTGACTCCGGCCGACTTGACCCTGACGCCGCCCCCCGGCATCGTCGAGGTGCCCTTAGGGAAGTAGCGGTCCGGGTTTTCAGTTTTCAGTAAAAGACAGACATGAACTGCGAGGTGCCAGGATTCATGAAATTCCTGGTGGATCAGCCCCTGGGCGGCTTGGCCAAATGGTTGCGCTTTTGCGGTTTCGACGCCACCCTGGTGCGCCTGGCCCCGGATCAGCCCCAGGGCTGGCCGCCGCCGCGACCTCAGACCCACATCCTCACCCGCCAGGCGGCCAGTGAACGCCTCAAGCGCCCCGACCTCCTGGTTCTGGCTGCGGCCGAGCCCGAAGCCCAGTTGGAAGAGGTCATCCGGCGCCTGCACCTCTCGCCCCGCCACCTCCACCCCTTGAGTCGCTGCAGCCATTGCAACGATTCCTTAACCCCTCTGGATCGGGACCTGGTCCAGGGCCGGGTTCCGGAGCATGTCTTCCATTACTACCGGCAGTTCTTCGAATGCCCCCGGTGCCACCGGGTCTACTGGCCCGGCAGCCATATCCGGGGTATCACCAGGACCTTGCGGGAAAAGCTGGAGAAGCTGGCCACTGAGGCTTGAGGAATTTTTCCTGGGGCTGTCTCTTGCACCGGAATCAAGCAATTCTTATATTCCAATCAGGTTGATGCCCGGATTTAGTCAGTAGGTTTCACCGCCTTCCCTTGAACCCGCAAATTTTCAGACGAATCTGGGTCATCTGCCACCACCGTGCCACAGGAGGCATCCATGAACGGGGACTTGAAAGAAAAGGCCGCCACCGGCCTCAAAAAGACCTGGTGCATTATCTGGGTCTTTATGATCAATACCGGCCGACGGATTAAAATTCTGGGCCGTAAAGGTTTGGGGTATTGGCAGCAGAGGAAGATTAACAAGGCGATGGCCAGGTTGGGGAATAAAACTTTTCAGGCCCTGGAGCGGGGGGAGAGCAACCCCTTGGTCGCGCCCGAAGTCAATGTCGCGGTGCACAAGGCCAAGGAATTGAAGTACGAAAAGGAAAAGAACGCACTGGCCATCCAGGCTATCCGGGAGAGGATTAAGTCCTCAAGCGTCGTTGCCACCCCCGACCAGCCGGACACCATGCAAGAAAATCCGGAAGGGCCTGGATGAGGATATAAACCGTAGGGTGCGCCCTGCGCACCAATTTTTCTGCCAAGGATATTCAGGAGCTTCCGCACTCCGCCGGGTCGCCCTTGAGTTTTTCCAGGGCGTGGGGGAGAGCCGGCGCCACTGCGGCCAGGTTTTCCCGGGCCCCTTTGGGGCTGCCGGGGAGATTGATGATCAGGGTGCGGCCCCGAATCACCGCCACCGCACGTGAGAGCATGGCGTGGGGGGTTATGGCCAGTCCTGCGGCCCGCATGGCCTCAGGAATCCCCGGCACCAGGCGATGGGCCACGCGCAAAGTGGCTTCTGGCGTTGTATCCCGGGGGCTCAAACCCGTGCCGCCGGTGGTGAGGATCAAATCAAGCTTGCCGTCGTCGCTCCAAGCTGCGAGTTGGGCCGCGATGACCTCGGGCTCATCGGGCACTACCTGATAAGCGGCCACCGTAAAGTAGCGGGAGTCCAACTGGCGGCCCAGTTCGGGTCCCGCCGTATCCTGCCGCTCCCCGGCGTGGCCCTTGTCACTGACCGTCAGAATGCCCACCCGGAACATCCGTCACCTCGATCACATCGCCCGGCTTCACCACGCCTTCGCTGAGCACCCGGACAAAAATCCCTTCCCGGGGGAAAACGCAGTCGCCCACCAGCTTCCGGATGGCGCAGCCCTCGTGGCAGGTCTTGCCGATCTGAGTAACTTCTAACTCAACCTCGCCCACTTTCAGACGGGTCCCCACCGGCAGGGTCATGACTTCAAGCCCTTCAACGGTGAGGTTTTCCGCAAAATCGCCGGGCTTGACGTTGGCCCCCGCAGCCACCATTTTATTGATGCTCGTGAGCGACAACAGGCTTACCTGGCGAATGCCGCCTTCGGCGTGGGCGTCGCCTTCCAGACCGTGGTCCACCAGCAACCGGGCGCTCGGCACGTTATGCTTGACCACGCCCTTGCGGTCGCTGACGGAGACCGCATGGATGCGGCCATGGAGTATCTTACGTGAATTTGACATAGTGAAAAGCTGAGCATCCTGGGCGGACTGGCAGGTCCGCCCCTATAGATAGAGGGGTAACTTTAAGGGCAGACAGTGGACCACAGGCGAGACGCCTGCGCCACCAGTCCCTAACCTCTGATCCCTGATCCCTGCGTTATTCCTTCTCTTTTTCCATTTTGGCTTCCGCAATAATCTTTTCGGCCAAATGGGGCGGAACCTCTTCGTAGTGATCGAATTCCATCTCATAGGTGCCCCGGCCGCCGGTCTTGGAGATCAAATCCGGGGCATAGAGCAACACTTCGGTCATGGGCACGTGCGCGGTGATCACCTGAAAGCGCCCCTGGGCTTCCACGCCCAGGACCCGGCCCCGGCGTCCGTTGAGGTCGCCGATGATATCCCCCATGTTATCTTCCGGCACCGTCACCGTCATCTTCATGATGGGCTCCAGCAGGGTGGGGTTGGCCTGCTCCATGCCTTTCTTGAAGCCCATGGACCCGGCAATTTTGAAGGCCATATCCGAGGAATCTACGTCATGGAAAGAGCCGTCGTACAGGGTGACCCGGAAATCTACCACGGGGAAGCCAGCCAGGATGCCGGTATTCTTGGCTTCGGCGATGCCTTTTTCCACTGAGGGGATGTACTGTTTGGGGATGGCCCCCCCCACGATCTTGTCGGCGAACTCAAAGCCGCTGCCCTTGGGCAAAGGCTCCAGTTCCAGCCAGGTATCGCCGTATTGGCCCCGGCCGCCGGACTGGCGTTTATATTTGCCCTGCACCTTGACGGTGCCCTTAATGGTTTCCCGGTACGGCACTTTGGGGGACTTCAGGTTGACTTCCACCCCGAACTTGCGTTTCAGCTTTTCGGCGGTGGCCTCGATATGGACCGAGCCTACGCCGGACAACAGGATTTCCTTGGTTTCGGCGTTGCGGGTCAGGACCAGGGAAGGATCTTCTTCGATGAGCTTGGAAAACGCGGAGAAGACCTTGTCCTCTTCCCCCTGCTTCTTCGGCTCCAGCGCAAAGGTGACCATGGGCCGGGACGGCGCCATGGGCGGCAGGATGAGGGGCGTGGCCTCCGAAGTCAGGGTATCGCCGGTGACGGTTTCCTTGAGCTTGGCTACTGCGCCGAAGGCGCCGGGACCCAGGCTGGGGACGGCTTTTTGGCCCTTGCCTTCGAGCAAAAAGAGCTGGCCGAAGCGTTCCGGCACGGCCCGATTGGCATTGAGGACTGTGGAGTCAGCATTCATGGCGCCGGAGTAAATCCGGAAGATGGACAGGCGGCCGGCGTAGGGGTCGGCCACGGTCTTGAAGACCTGGGCGGCCAGGGGACCATCCGGGTCCGCTTCCAGGGCCACTTCTGCCTGGGTGGCGGGATTGGCACCCTTAACCAGGCCCCGGTCCTCGGGGGCAGGGAGATAAAGATTGATGGCGTCCAGCAGTTGGGAGGAGCCCAGGCTGGTCGCCCCGCACAGGACCGGCACAAAGTTGCCTTTCAGGGTCCCAACCCTAAGCCCCTGGTAGATCTCCTCCGGGGTGAGCTCCCCCTCTTCCAGGAATTTTTCAATCAGGGCATCGTCGCTTTCCGCGGCAAAATTGAGCAGGTCGCTGCGCAACGCCTCCACTTCATCTTTCAGGTCATCAGGGACGGGACCCGCTTCCGGTTTGGCGCCACCGCCCGACACCAGGTAAGCTTTCTGACTGATTAAATCCACCACCCCCTTGAAATCGGCTTCCCGGCCGATGGGGAGCTGGATGGGCACGGCCTGGACTTCCAGCACGTCCCGGATTTCTTTCAAGGCCCGGTGAAAGTCGGCCCGTTCCCGGTCCATCTTGCTGATAAAAACCAGGCGGGGCAGGTGGTATTGGCTGGCCGTCTGCCAGACTTTTTCGGTGCCCACCTTGACGCCGTCCACCGCGTCCACCACCACCACGGCAGCGTCAGTCACATGGAGGGTGGCCCGGGTGTCCGACAGGAAATTGTCGTCGCCGGGGGTGTCGGCCAGATAAACCGTATGCTTTTTCCACTGATAATGGTGAAAAGCGCTGGAGATGGTAATTTTCCGCTTGATTTCCTCAGGCTCATAATCCAGGACAGAACTGCCGTCGTCGACTTTACCCAGCCTGGAGGTAGCCCCCGCCCCAAAGAGGAGGGCTTCGGCCAAGGAGGTCTTGCCGCAGCCCCCATGACCGATCAGTACTAAGTTGCGGATCTGTGTGGTTTTGCCGGACATCAAACTCTCCCTTCCCTCAAGGTTGCCTCCCCGGGTCATCCATCAGACCGGGGCAACCTTTTAAAATTAACAGGTTTGTCATGAAATCTCAACTGCTATTACACCGTCTTTATGGCCACAATGGTGGCGCACGCATGAGTACCCAACTAAATCAGCCGCCCTGGCCAGAAATCAACCCGGGAATTGACAGGGAAAGTTCTAGTTGATATAGTTCAGCCTTGTCGGGACGTGGCGCAGACTGGTAGCGCACCTGAATGGGGTTCAGGGGGTCGGAGGTTCAAATCCTCTCGTCCCGACCATGAATTTGCAGTGATTACAAGAGGTTGACAGAGGTAAGGCTGTCAGCCTTTTTGTTTTGGTGGGGGGATTGTGTCAATTTTGTGTCAATGCCCAAATCATTGAGCACCGCCACTGCTTCTTTAAGGTGGGCCTGGGAAAGGTGGGCATAGCGCATGGTCATTTTAATATCTGCATGGCCCAAAAGCTCTTGCACCGCCTTCAAACCCACCCCGTTCATAACCAGATGGGAAGCAAAGGTATGGCGCAGATCGTGAAAGCGGAAGTCTTCCAAGCCGGCGCGCCGACATGCAGAGGCAAAGGACCGCTTCACTTCAAAGAACCGCCTTCCCTGGGAATCGCAGAACACATAGGGGGATTTTAACTGCTTTTCTCGGCGCACCTCCTTTAACACCTCTGCCAGCCGGTTATTTATCGGGATTTGCCGGGCCTTGCCGCTCTTGGTTTCCGTAAGGTAGATAAAACCGTTCCTAATTTCCTCCCACTTTAGCCCGAGAAGTTCACCTCGCCTCATGCCGGTTAAAAGGGCCACTTCCACAGTGGACCTTATATAAGTCGAAAAAGGCCGCTTCAATTTGCTGGGAAGATCGCAGCCGGGGAAGACCCATTGTGGATTGCTGAAATCATGGGGCATTCGCGGCCTGACCAGCTTCTCTTGAAGTACGCAACCTATTTGAAGGGGGTGAAGCCAGACGGAAGTAAATTAATGGGCCTGATCTTTGGAAGTGAAACACTGATGCAGCTAGTGAAAACGGACCTCCCTGAATAGATAGGCCGATCAGGGAGGCCCTTTGAATGGTTCCCGGTAGACGCCGGGGGCATTCAATGTGGTAGCGGGGGCAGGATTTGAACCTGCGACCTTCGGGTTATGAGTTGTATGAAAGAATAGTGATATCAATGAGTTCAACCACTTAGCCTTGCCAAAGGTGCACATATTTACAGCTTCAAGAAGAGCCTCTGCACCCTATCTGCACCCAGCTTTTTGGCCGTAAGTGGTCGAAAGATCGTCATCTAACCGGTCCACCGCCTGCCGGTTGGCAGCCATTGCCTAGCCGGGTCATCTTCAGGCCCCCGGGCGATCTCCTTCGCCACCCCAGCCGGTACCACGATTTCTTCGGCCAAATGCTGGAGGAGAAAGAGGTGGTTAATCCTTCCCAAAACAATTAACGGAGAAGCGTTTACCACCCACTTCCTATGCATCTGCCGCTTCCCCGGCAAGTTCCTCAGGGGTCACCTGGAAGGGCGAGACCTTGAAACGATTGAGGGCCTCCAAAAACTCCTGGCGACTCACCCCGGCCAGTTCAGCAGCCTTGGATTGCGATATCATTTCCAGTTCATACCACTTCACCGCGGCGGCCAGGCGCAACTCTCCGACAAATTCGGTGGGGCTTTTCCTCAGCAGGGAAAAGACATCCTCCGGCAGGTCTATGGTAAGTTGTACGGTCATGTGGTGTTCCTCCATCTCTATTCTAACCCAAATCCTGAGCAATTTGGGAGGATTTGGAAGCCCTGGCTAAATGCGCGGATGAAGCATTTTCTACCGAAAAGAGAGGATTAAATGCTTCATGAAGCATTTTGAGCCTTTTCACCTGCAACATTATCTCCTTATCCTTGCTGCCTTGGCCAGGGGTAGGAATGGGCCTTGACGGTCTGATAATTGGCGTTCAGGGGCGGTTCCAAGAGAACGATGGCGGCTAGGCGGCGGGCCATGTGGGTGACTTCTTCCACCTCGTCCGGGGACAAGGGGCGGCCCAGGAGGGTCTTTTCCCGGTAGGAGAGCCACTTCTTGATGACCTGGTAGCCGCCGATGTAGTAATTCCAGACCTTCTCGGGGATATTCCGCCAGTAGGCCGTGTCGTTCAGGTAAATGTCATAGGTGGCCTCCCCCAGGTGCTCCAGGGCCGCCTCTACGGTGAGGCCCAGGGCCTGGGCGCCCTCCCGGATGGCCGCCAGTTCTTCCGGGGTGTAGTCCCGCTTTACCGCCTTGCCCTTTCCCGGCATGGTGATGCCGTCTTTCCCGCCATGCCCCCACCCCACAGTGAGGGCCAGGTCTCCGGCGTCCGGGTTCAGGGGCCGCCGCCCTCCCTGGTGATGACGGCGAGGTCCTTGAGTTCAGGCCGGACGGCTCCCGCCGTCACCCCCGGAACCGGGGTTTCGGTGTCCAGCAGAGTAGACACCTGGCGGCCCAAGCGGGCAGACTGCTTCAGGGCCTCGGTGGTGTCCGGCAGGGGCACCCTGGGCCAGTCCTGGCGAATACCATCGGCGTTCTCCTTCAGGTAGGTGGGAGCGTAGCCCACAGCCAGGGCGTGCATCCAGATAAGGCCGGCGGTCTCGGTATCGGTGTCCGGGTCAGTAAGGCCCAGGGAGGAAAGATAGGTCCGGGTAGTGGGGGAGAGGTTGGCAATGATGGTATTGTCTGTTTCGAAAAAACTCCCTTGATTACTTCTCTTGCCTTGCGTCTCGCCTTTATTGCGAAGCCGAATAGGGAAATGGTATGAATGACCCCGCATAAAGTCGAAGTCTCCCAGGCACTTTAAAAAATAGAATGGAACCCCTTCAGGACTGGCTACACCGGCGGGACGGCTTACAAGAAATGCGTTTCCAGGAAATTGATGGATAAATAGAGAAGGGCGAGGCTCATTCCAAAGTGGTCGAATCGAAGTATAATAGCACCACTTCAGTTCGAATGGGCGCAAGATATACCTGATAATCCTGTTGGCGTCAAACTTCTCTAAATTCAAGATCTTGGTTCTCGTCTTTTTTGCATCGAACCGGGCGGCATTTTTCGTCAGCCCTGTTCCCAGAGCCTTAAGGTCATCCCATTCGACCCCCGAATCGAGATACTTGCTCATTCGCTCTTCCAGAACAGACCGGTTACCATCAATAAGAATGAACCCACGGTTTTCCTTGTAGCCCGTGATAGGAGTTATGGCTGCCAGTTCCGCCAATTTTGGCCATTCTCGGTAGTGACCCGCTACCTCTGACGGACGGAAAGTGAAACGATTCGTTACATCTGGGCTGACAGGTTGATACTGGGCCTCAAAATCCTGCGCCTTCAGGCTCTCCAACAGGTCGGCCCGTTTGGTCACTCCCCAGAAATGCCGGAAGCGGGCCGTGGGGGTCTCCCTGCGGCCTTCTTGCCGCACCATCAGGCAGATGGCGGTGCCCACCCGGATACCCTCCCGGTTGTATTCCGTGGAAAAGACACTGGGATCGGGCTTGCCTTCCGGGGTGACCTTGCCGGTCTCCCGGCTGTCGCCGTTCAGGCAGTCGAACCACAGGGCGTCAAACTCGGACAGGAAACGCTGGCGCATGACCAAGAACGAGGGGTCGCCCAGGTAGGAAAAGCTGTCCCCACGCCCGTGGGGGTGAACCGGTCAATATCTGACCCCCAGGTATCGCTGCACAGCTGTCCCCACGCCCAAACTGCTTACCGCCTGAGCGGCGTCCGGCATAAAGGTGGCGTGAACCTGATCCATGCTCTCATGTGGAACGTGGGAAACTGTCGTCCCGATGTTAAGGGAGAAGCCCAAGTGGAGGACCCACAAGGGTGAGAGTACCGAGGCGGGGCACAGGGGCGGAACAACCCGTAGTAGCGAGGAAGTCCCGTAATGGGGATGGAGCGAAGGGGTTGTGTCGATCGGCTTTATTTGATGGTCAACCAGGAATGGGAGAAGCCATTGAATAAGACAAGACCGTGTTATTGCGGTTGATCGATGGGAGCCGGATGAGTCGAGAGATTCACGTCCGGTTCTGGGAGGGCGTGGGGGTGAGATTCCCCCACGCTACTCGACTCTTGATTTTCAGATGGAACAATTCAAACGTAGTATATTAGCCTTCGGTTCTAAGATTGTTCAGGCCTTACCGGTAATGCCTAGATTCAAATCGCTTCCTGAGATGTCTGAACAGTTACCCCATATATTACTTAGTGCAATAGATAGTTCCCATTTACCTTAAATTATTACTCAGGCCATTTAATGGTTCCCATGCCAAAAGGCCACACAATGCATC